>CAYMJK010000225.1:0-3398 GCA_964390535.1 uncultured Phycisphaeraceae bacterium
TCGATCCGCGCCAGGTGTGGGAGAGCCGGCTGCTCGGGGCGGACGCCGTGCTGCTGATCGCCGAGTGCCTGCCGGGGGATGAACTCGGGGCGCTCGCGGATGAGGCCGCGGCGGCCGGGCTGGCGTGCCTGATCGAGATTCATGAGGAGCGGAATCTGGAGCGGGCGCTGGGGGTGGTGGAAGCACGGGCTGGAAGCCCGTGCTCCAGGCTGCTGGGGATCAACAACCGGGATCTGGCGACGATGCGGACGGACCTGGGGCATTCGTTGCAGCTCGTGGGGCGGCTGGCGGGGCGGCTGGACGGGTCGCGGGTGGTGAGCGAGTCGGGGATCAGGGCGCCGGCGGACCTGCGGGCGCTTGCCGCGGCAGGCGTGGGGGCGGCGCTGGTGGGGGAAAGCCTGATGCGCGAGGCGGATCCGGGGGAAGCGCTTGCAAGGTTATTGGACGTTGGCAGCAAGTAACGTGCGGGCGCAACCGACATAAGTTTCCGTCACCGGAATACGCTTGCTTCGGGCGCCCATGGACGTCATGGTTCCTACCGACATGGTTCGGCCGGCCCGCGGAGGGAGTCCGGCTTTTCGGAAACAGAGGAGGCTTCTCGAATGCGACCGACACGATCCCTGCCCATCGGGGCGCTGGCCGCCGTCTGCGGCCTGGCGCTGGCGAGCCCGCTGGCGATGGCGCAATTCCAGCGCGACAGCAAAGAGCCGACCCAGCCCAGGCAGCCGGGCGAGCAGCCGGCGCAGCAGCCCGGCGCCCAGGATGGCAATCAGCCGGGCGGTCAGGGCGAGCAGCCGGGCGCCGAGCAGCCGGCGGATCCCGCCCGGGCGGCGCTGCTGGCGGCGCAGCAGGCGGTGAAGAACGCCGACACCATCTCCTACGAGGTGACCAGTTCCATCAGCATGATGATGGGCGGCGCGATGGAGATCACCGCGACCGTGCACATGAAGCGCAAGGAGGACTCGCGCGACTGGTTGGTGCGGCGCGAGGGCGGGGCCGACCTGCCGCAGATGGGCAGGACCGAGTTCCTGATCCTGAACGACGGAAGCTACGTGACCTACGTGGATCACGATTCGAAGCGGGTGCGCGAGGAGATCGTCCGGAGCACGCGCAAGCACCGGACGCTGACGCTGGCGGACTCGGCCTGGCTGGAGACGCTGACGGCGGCGACCCCGTATGCGGATGCGCTGTCGAAGGGGACCTCCTTCAAGCTGCGCGAGAACGCCGAGCGGATCGACGGGACGATGTGCAACGAGGTGACGGTCTCTCTCGGCGACGACCGGGGCTCGCAGACGTGGTGGTTCGGCGCCGAGGATCACCTGCCGCGGAAGCATGTGCAGGCGTTCACGAGCGAGATGGGGCGGACGTACGAGCTGAAGAACGTGCGCGCCGGGCACGACCTGAGCGACGACCTGTTCGAGATCGAGACGCCGGAGGGGTACGAGTTCATCACGACCCGCCGGGCGGCGCAGACGGTCGAGACCGGGCCCGAGGGCAACATGACGCGGACGACGATGCCCGCGCGGCCGCAAGTGAAGGCGCCGGACTTCACGCTCACGAGCGCCGCGGGCGAGGAGGTGCAGCTCACCGACCTGCGGGATCGCGTGGTGCTGCTGAACTTCTGGGCGAGCTGGAGCGGGGCGTCCAAGAGCGCGCTGGATGATGTGCAGGCGATCCACGAGAAGTACGCCGACGCCCCGGTGACCGTGCTGAGCCTGTCATGGCGCGAGCGCAAGCCGGAGGCGCCGGCGGCGGAGGTGAAGTCGCGCGGGCACAGCTACACGCTGCTCCCCGGCGCCGACGCCGTGGCGAGCGAGTTCCAGGTGAAGGGCTTCCCGACGTTCATCGTCGTCGGCAAGGACGGGGCGATCCTCGAGACGATCGCCGAGTACACGCCGGATGCGACGCGGCAGGCGCTGATCAAGAAGATCGATGAGGCGCTGGCGGGAACCGCCGAGGCGCAGCAGGGGACGACGCTGGAGCCGGTGACCACTCCTGGCGGCAACGGCAACGGCGCCGGGAATGGGGCGGGGAACGGCGCCGGCAACGGCAACGGCAACGGCAACGGCAACGGCTGATCGCCGCGGACAGGACCCCTAGGACCTATAGGGCGCATTGCACCCTATAGGTCCTGTTGCTTTTTGGTTGCAGCGCCCTGCGTCAGCCCTGGCGCCGGGCCATGATCGCCGCCTGCGCCGCAGCGAGACGGGCGATGGGCACGCGGAACGGGGAGCAGCTCACGTAGTCGAGCCCGATGCGGTGGCAGAAGTGCACGCTGGCGGGATCGCCCCCGTGCTCGCCGCAGATGCCGACCTTGAGGCCCGGGCAGGCGGCCCGGCCGCGCTGCACGCCCATCTCGACGAGCTGTCCGACGCCGCCGATATCCAGCGACTGGAAGGGGTCGCCGGGGAGGATCTCCCGCTCGATGTATCGGGGGAGGAAGCTGGCGGCGTCATCGCGGCTGTAGCCGAAGGTGAGCTGAGTGAGGTCGTTGGTGCCGAAGCTGAAGAAGTCGGCGCAGGGGGCGATGTCTCCGGCGAGGAGGGCGGCGCGGGGGATCTCGATCATTGTGCCGATCTTGATGTTCAGCGAGTTCTTGATGTCGTTGTCGGCGCGGATGCCGTGGATGACGGCTTCGATCTCGCTGCGGAGCTGCCGGATCTCCTCGGAGGTCCCGATGAGCGGGATCATGATCTCAGGGGAGGCCTTGATGCGGTTGTGCTGGCAGTTGATCATCGCCTCGACGATCGCGCGCACCTGCATGCGCAGGATCTCGGGATAGCTGACGGCGAGGCGGCAGCCACGGTGGCCGAGCATCGGGTTCTGCTCGTGCAACTGGGCGACGCGGTCGCGCACTTTCTTCGGCGAGAGGCCGAGGCGCTGGGCGACCTCCTTGATGGCGCCATCCTCGTGCGGCAGGAACTCGTGCAGAGGCGGGTCGAGCAGGCGGATGGTGACCGGCAGGCCTTTCATGGCGCTGAAGATGCCGATGAAGTCGTCGCGCTGGAAGGGGAGGAGCTTCTCGAGGGCCTTCTCCCGGTCGGCAAGGGTCTCGGCGAGGATCATCTCGCGCATCGGGGTGATGCGGTCGCCCTCGAAGAACATGTGCTCGGTGCGGCAGAGGCCGATGCCCTCGGCGCCGAACTCGCGTGCCCGCTTTGCATCCGCCGGGGTGTCGGCGTTGGTGCGGACGCCCATGGTGCGGTGCTTGTCGGCCCAGCGCATGACCTTCGCGAAGTCGCCGGAGAGGACCGGCTCGACCGTGGGCAGGGCGCCGGCGATGACTTCGCCGGTGGAGCCGTCGAGGGAGATGGTGTCGGTGCGCTTGAAGGTGCGGTTGCCGACGGTGAACCTTCCGGCCTTGGCGTCGATGTGAATGTCGCCGGCGCCGGCGACGC
>CAYMJK010000226.1:0-11402 GCA_964390535.1 uncultured Phycisphaeraceae bacterium
CGTCGCCTCCAGCGGATCCCCCGCCCCGGGCTCGGCCGCCGCCTCCGCCCACTGATCCCGGTTGAAGGCAACCAGCGACTCGTCGCGCTCGGGTGCGCGCCATACATCCTCGCGCAGCAGGCCCGGCTTCGCCCCCAGCGGGATCCACGCGGCAGAGGCAAGCTGGAACAGCCCCGGATCGCCCCCGGCCGCGGCGTTCTCCGCGGCAAGGCGCATCGGCTCGGGGTAGCCGGCGAGCAATTCGTCTGCCCCCTCGCCACAGAGCGCCACCGCGTGGCCATCGGCCCGCAGCCGCCGGGCGACCTCGTTGATGGCGACCTCGTTGGGCGTGCTGAGCGGCTGGCCCGTGCGGCGGACCATCTCGCGCCAGCGCTCAGCGAACATGGTGCGGGTGACGATGGCCTCGGCGTGCCCGGCGCCGAGGGCGCCGGCGACGATGCGCGCGCAGGAGAAGTCGCCGGGGTCGTGGGGGTCGTGGGGGTCGGTCGGGCTCGCAACCTCCTCCCGGGCGCCGGCGCAGTACGTATTCAACCGGTCCCCGGCCCGCGCTGCCAGCAGCCCGATCGCCGCGCTGTCGAGCCCGCCGCTGAGGAGCAGGCACACCGAGGCGTCGGAGCGCAGGTGCGCGCGCACAGACGACTCCAGCGCCTCGCGCAGCGCGCCCGCCGCATCCTCCGGCGCCGGCGTCGCCTCGACCGCCGGCGCCATCCATGACTGCCACCGCAGATCGCCGCTTCGCAGATCGAACAGCAGCCGCTGCCCCGGCGTCAGCGTCCGCACGCCCGCCAGCAGCGTGCGCTCGCCGAGCGTGGTGCGGATGGTCGTGAGATATGAGCTGACGACGATCGGGTCCGGCAGCGCCGTCATCGACGGGTGGCTCGCCACCGGGTCGATCTCGCTGGCGAACACCAGTTCCGGCCCGCCCGGCGCCGGGGCCAGGGCCCAGTACAGCGGCTTGATCGCCAGCGGGTCGATCGCCAGCAGCATCGTCTGCTCGCGCCGGTCCAGCAGCCCCAGCGCGTACATGCCGCGGAACCGCTCCAGCGCCGCCGCCCCCCATGTTGCCAGGGCCAGGAGCGCCGTCTCGCTGTCGCACCCGGACCGTACCTGCGCCCCCTCGGCGCCGAGCTGCGCCCGCAGCGCCGGCTCGTTGTACAGTTCCCCGTTGTACACGATCGTGAAGCGGCCATCAGGCGTGGTCATCGGCTGGGCGCCGGCCTCGGTCAGATCGAGGATCGCCAGCCGGCGGTGCCCCAGCAGGATGTTCCGGTCGCGCAGCAGGCCCGCGCCATCGGGCCCGCGATGGGCCATCAGGTCGCGCAGGTGAAGCCCCTGCCGGTCTGTGACCGAGAGTTCCCGCCCCAGCGGCGCCGCGATTCCCAGGATGCCGCACACGGGGGCATGTATCGGCTCACGGGGCCCCGACGCCGCATCCCCATCCCCCGCCTCGCCCGTCGGAACCCGTCGCGGCCGAATGGGGATCGTGCGCCATATCCCCCGCCAGCGCCCCGGCTTGAATTCGGGTCAGGACGAGCGCCAGGATGCAGGGCGGCTGCCCGCCCGTTACGAGGAGCTTCGCATGAAAACGCTGCACACCATCGTCATCACGCTGATCATCATCGGCGCGATCAACTGGGGCCTCGTCGGCCTGTTCGACTTCAACCTTGTCTCCGCCCTCCTTGGCGTCGATTCGTGGGCGACCAACCTCGTCTACATCCTCGTCGGCATCGCCGGGCTGATCGCGGCGTACACGGAATACGTGATGTACCGGGGCACGCACCTGACGCCCCACGAGCAGCGCCCTGTCCACACCTGATGCGGGACGGCGCTACTCATCCGTGCCACTGACGGCAGCCGTCAGTGCGTCCCCGTCGATGCCCCGCGGCAGTGCGCGACACTCTTTGCGACCGACGGCCGGTGGCGCCTCCATCTTGATCGTCCGACCCCGCGCGAGCGCACTGACGGCCGCCGTCAGTGGCACGTTGGCACGTCACACCCACACGTTCAGAATCAGGCAGATCTCCTTGCCCAGCTTCCCGCTGAACTCCCCGATGCTCGTGGTCGCGAATTTCACCTCGTAATCGGGGTGGTTCTCGAGCCAGCGGTTGATCTGCTCGTCCATGTACTCGATCGACTCCCCCTGAAGCTTGCAATGGAAGCTCTTCAGGTGGGTCGCGCCCGTCCCGGTACACGTTGGCGCCCGCTTCCATCCCTCCTCCGCCTTGGGCGACATGGCGCCCTTGTCGAAGAAGTGGATCTTCGGCTTCGGCGGCTCCTGCAGGGGCGAGGCGCCCCCCGACCCGCTCGGCGCGTTGGAATCCGTGTCCAGCAGCGGTTGGCTTTGACGCATCGCGTGTTCCTCCGGCTCAGGTCTGATCCGGGGCCGCCACCCCACGCGAGCAGCGCCCGTCCGATCTGGTCCCTTCCCCCTTCCCCTCAGCCTACCAGAAACCTGCCTCCGGCGAAACCCCGGATCCGGCCTTCATCTGAAAAAGCCACCGGCCCACTCCGCCCCCTTCGCCCACTTCACCCTCCGGGACCCCCCGGAAACTCGCCTCCACCTGCCCGAGCCGACCTGCGAACTCCAGCCTCTCCGGCGTCGCCACCACCCGCAGATCCCCGCTGGCAAGCCTCGTCACGCGCCCGCGCCCCCCGCTCAGCGCCCCCTCCCACATCAGGTATCGCCGCCGGTGGTCCGCCATCCGCTCCGCCTCGAACCGCGCCACAACCGACAGGTCGATCCGCTCCTGCACCCGCAGCGCGATCAGCAGCCCCTCAGGATCGTCATCCGGGGCCACCAGCCAGTCGTAATGGCTCGCGCCATCCGACAGCTCATGCAGCAGCAGCACACAGGCGCCCATCGGCGCAGGATAGAGTCGCCCCGCGAACTCGGCGCAAACTGCCGCCCCGGGCGGCAATCTGCCGAAAAGAACCAATCGGGTGGCCCGGCGCTCCGCGGCGGGTTCCCGGTAGCCCGCTGCTCCGCAGCGGGGTTCGGACGAGCGATCACAGGCCGGGGCGGAGACCCCGAGCGACTCGAAGATGGAGCTTCACGAATGACACGCCGATTCCTGACGATTCTCGCGCTCAGCGCCTGCGCTGCCGGCGCCGGCTGCACCGAGTACACCGGCCGCACCCCCGGCGAGCTCTACTCCGACGCCAACCAGGCGTTCGAGCGCGGCGAGTACGAGGTCGCCGCGGCAGACTACCAGGCCTACATCGAGGCCCGCCCCGGCGACACCACCGGCCGCCTCGGCCTCGGCAAGTCCCTGCTCCTCCTCGGCCAGCCCGAGGAGGCCACCGACCACCTCTGGGTCGCCTACGACGCCTCGCCGCAGGATGACGAGCGCGCCATGCTCCTCGCCGAAGCCATGTACACCGCCGGCGAGCACCAGGAACTGGTCCAGTTCCTGCGCGAGCGCACCGAACAGCCGGGCCGCATTCAGGACTACCTGACCCTCGGCCGCTACGCCGCCCTCTGCGGCCTCCCGGACGAGGCTCAGCCCGCCCTGCTCACCGCCGCCCGCCTCGACAAGGGAGTCTCCCTCGAGCCGCAACTCGCCCTCGCCAGCTTCTACGAGTCGATCGGCGACCGCGAAGCCGCCCTCAATCGCTACCGCATGGCCATGTGGATCGACCCCGGGAATGCCGAGATCGTGGAACGCGTGCGCGCCATGGGCGAGATCCCCGGCCCCACCTTCGCAATCATCCCCGACGAAGCCGGCGCCGGCGGCTGACCGCTGCTTTGAGCGGCCGGTGTCGAACGTGCAAGCTGGTCCGAAGCGCCGATCGCTCAGAGCAGCGGTGGCGCCGCTGTCAGGGCTCGAACCCGTTCGGGTTCCGCAGCGCGCTCAACTGGCTGTGCACCTCGCGGAGGCGCTTCAGTTCCTCTGCCAGTTCCGCCGCCCGCTCCTCGGTGATGTCCGGCGCCGCGGCCTCCGCCTCCAGCACCGTAATGCGGGCCACCACCGAGTCGATCCGCTCGTCGATCTGCTGCAGCAGTTCGTCCCGCCGCAGATCCGCGCTCATCATCGCCCGCCCCCGCGGCGACAGCCGGTCCGGGTCGGCGCTCATCCCCGGCCCGGTCACGTTCGGCGCCGGGTCCGCGCTCCCGCGCCGGTTCTGGTGCATCTGCGACCGCGCCTGGCTGTTCACCTCGTCGGCGTCACGCCACAGCGCCGGGTCGCACCCCAGGTCCACCGCCTGATCAGGCGTCGAGAGATGACGACCTGCGCGGATCGCCCACGCCCGCCGCATCGCCCCGCGGTCCGGACCGCCGGCGTTGTTCAGGTCGCGGTACCAGCCCAGACGCACCTTTGTCCGCACCACCTCGTTGTCCCGGCGCAGCGTCACCTCGACCACATCCTCCGGGTCGAACACCATGATCGCCGTGAGCATCTCGGTGTAGGACGACGTCGGAATGCCGCCGAAGCTCAGGATCGTGTCCCCGCGCTTCAACTGCTTGTCGGCGTCGAACCCCTCCACCGTCCGCTCGATCCGCGCGCCCTCTCCGTCCGCCGTCCGGCTGAACTGCGCGCCGACTCCCGGCCGAGGGCTGGCCATGAAGGCCGCCTCGCCCAGCATCGTCAGCCGGCGCCGCGCCTCGGCGGACAACTCCCCATCGATCTCCTCCAGCGTCCGCTCCAACTCCGTCAGGTCGGTCAGCGTCAGCCGCAGCGCATCCTCCGCCTGCTGGCGGATCGTCCAGTCATCGGCATCCAGCGCCGCGATGTGGCGCCCCAGATCGCCCGACTGCCCCAGCGCTCCAGATCCGACCGCCGCAACGGCCACCGCCGCCAGTTGCCACAGTCGCATTTGCATCCGTCGGCCCTCCTGGCAGTCTGCTGCCGTCTGGCGCTCCGATCCGACAGGAGTCTACCAGATCTGGCGCTTGTGAAGCCTGGGAACTTCACCCGATCTCGCTGACCACCTCCCGGGCAAATCTACGCAGCCACGCCGCCTTCCGCTCGATCATCAGCAGTGGGCCCAGCGGCGGCCTCCCCCCGAAGGCTCCTGTCGCCGCCACCGGCGTAACTCCTTCAATCACAAGGGCTTGCAGCATCAGCCACGGCACGGCGTGGATCTCCCCCTCGCTGATCGGCCCCCCGGGCCCCTCATCCAGCCCCCGCATGAAAGCCCGCAGCCGCCCCCGGTCCGGCTCGGCCGGCCACACCTCCGGCGCCCCCTTCGCCCGCAGCGAGAACTGCAGGGCCCCGTTGGCGATGTCGAGGATCCGCTGCCCCACCCCAGCGTTGTCATGGTCGAGAACCGCCGCGATCCGGTCCCCCTGGAAGAGCATGTTCCCGGGATGCCAGTCCCCGTGGATGATCTGCACTGGGAACGACGCGACCCCGAGGGCCCCGGTCCGTGCCGCCGCATCGTGGTACATCTCCTCGATGCGCTCGCACAGCAGCCCGGTCTCGTGCGCCGCTTGCGCCGGGCCAGTGGGGGAAGTGGGGGCGGTCGGGGCGGTGGGGGCGGCGGGGGCGCGGCCGGCAGGGGTGGGGGGGCTCGCCGCCGCGGCAGACGCCGGAATCAGCAGCGCCGCCCGGACCCGCTGCATCCGCAGCCCGAAATCCGGCGTGTCGTGATACAGCCCGCTCGTCGGCCTGCGCATCGAATACCCGATGGCCTCGAGATGATCCATCGCGCTGGCGAGCAGGTGGTGGTAGAGGGCCAGCGCTGCGCCCGCTGCCCGCGCGCTCTCGACATCCGCCCCGAAGCGGTGCCCACGCACGAACTCGAACAGTTCGTATGCGTGCGCTGCCGCGGGGGCGCCGCCCGTCAGCTTCCCCGCCCCCGCGTGCGCGCCCACGCACGCCCCCGCGATCCGCACGAACGTGCGCCCGTCCCGCGCGCACACCAGCCGCGGCAGCGGAAACTGATGCGCTGCCAGCCGGCTCTGGATCGCGTGGCTGAACCCGATGTCCTCCTCCCGCGACCGCGACGCCGCCCGCCGCTTCAGCACGAAGGTCCCCCGTCCCGTTGCCAGCACCGCTTTCGGCGCCAGCGCCGAGCCTCGCGGCAGATGCCGGATCTCCCGGATCGCCCCCAGGTCATATCGCGCGCACGCCGCGGCAATCTCCGCCGGCGTCAGCGCCCCCGCCACGGCCCCCGCCCCCACCGGCGCCCCCGCCGGGCGCGCAGGCGCCGCCGCCGCGGGAGGTCCCGCCGAAGCGCCGGCGGGCGGGGATGAGGGGGCGTCGGCCATCGGAGGATGATTGGGCAGCCCCAGCCACCCGCACGACTCAGCGGCGGCCTGCCTGAAAATCCTCTCAGGTTCCGCGACTTCTCCCAGAGACTCTGGGAATCCCGCCCCAGCCGCCCGCGGATCCGGCACAGCCTTGAATCCGCGTCCCCGCTGGCGGGAATCGCCGTGTGTGTGCCGGCGCATTGGAGCCATGGAGGAGATGGCCTTGGCCGAGAAGGGCGCTGCCCCCCGCTGCGCGAGGTCCGGCGCCTGAAGGTGGATGTCGTGCTGCTCGATCTGTACTACGGCGGGCACGACGCCTTCGGGCAGCTCGCGGCGCTGACGAAGTCCGCCCCGAACGTGCGCACGATCGTCGTCAGCGGCGACAACCATCCCGACACCATCACGCGCGCGTTCGAGGCCGGCGCTCGTGGCTACGTGGTCAAGGGCGACTCGCGCGAGATCATCGCCGCCATCCAGGCCGTTTCGGCCGGCAAGACCTGGCGCCCCGGCGACTTCAGCGCAGCCCGCCAAGCGAGCGGCCAGCTCGACGACACGATCGACGCCATGATCGCAGCGCTCGGGGACCCGGCCGCGGTCGAGGGGCGGACCTGGGTCTGGCAGGTGGGCCGGCTGCGCATCGAGGCCTTGGCCGAGGGCACGAAACTCCTCATCGACCTGCCATGGCCCCTGCGAACCATCGACGAGCCGCCCTCGTTCGGCGACCTGCACGAAGAAGCTGGCGGCCAGATCAAGCTCCGCTTCGCCATCGCCGCTCGCGCTGCCCTGGACCTGGTGCTGGGCGTCATCAACTACGAAACCCGCGTCGTCTGACCGCCGCGCCGCCGGACCGGCGCGCGTCTGGCGTATGGGCGAGGCGCCTCACATCGCTGTGCCTGGGTCGCGAAACGGCGCAGGCGCCGCGCACTCCGGGCAGCGCCCGGAAAGACCTGCGAGGTCGTAGTTACAGCGCAGACAGCGGTTGCCGAGTCGGCGGCAACGGCGCCGCCAGCAGCTCGCTCCGATCAACAGCATGTAGATCGCAGTCGAATACAGCAGGATGTTGACGAGCAGCGGCGCCGGCAGCGGCCGAACCGGGAGCCTTCCACCAAAGTCCGCGCTTTCTCCGAAGATATTGCTCACTGGCAGGCCGCGGTAATAGGTACCGGGCGCCTGCGTGGCCTCGGTGCTTCGAAAGCAGGGGAAGGGCCAGCCGGCCTCCGTCGCCGTGGCGGATACCAATTGCAACTGGCCCGGTTCCCACGTCCATCCCGATTCGAGCCAGATCCGGAGACCGACACCCCATTGCAGCGAGGGCTCCACCTCGAGCGTCATGTCCCGAAGTTCCTCAGGCAGGTCTGCGCGCCACGTCTCACGCAGCGGCGCCAACCGACTGTTATGCCGCGGCGCCCAGATGACGGCCGCCCAGGCGACGAGCAGACTTGCGACGGCCGCAGAGGCCAGCAGCCCGAGAATCTGGACCGGATGAGGTCGTCTCATGATGCCAGGATCCGCCTCGGGTTTGCGGGCGCCCCGGGTCCGCGCGCGAGGAGGCGACCCTCACCCCACACCCACTCCCCCTCTCGCGCCCTCTGCGCTCCCTCCGGATTTCACACCAGCAGCGCCCAAAACCACCCCTACTCCACGTTCTGCACCTGCTCCTTGATCCGGTCGATCGCGCTCTTGATCTCGATCGTCGCCCGGCTGATCTCGGCATCCGGGCTCTTGCTCGCGATCGTGTTCGCCTCGCGCAGCATCTCCTGGGCCACGAAGTCGAGCTTGCGCCCCACCGGACCCGGGTCCTCGTCGGCGACCGACTGCAAAAACTGGTCCACGTGCGACCCCAGCCGCTGGATCTCCTCGTTGATGTCTGTCCGCTCCGCGTACGCCGCCACCTCGCGGAGGATGTCCACCGGCTCGGCCGCAAGCTCCATGTCGGCGACCAGCCGCTCGATGCGCGTGCGCAGCCGCTTCTCGTACTCGGCGCCGATCTGCGGCGCCCGGGCGCTGATCTCGGCCAGCTTGCGCTGCACACCCTGGCACAGCTCGGTGAGTTCGGCCGCCAGGGCCGCGCCTTCCGTCTGCCGCATCTGCCGCAGACCCGAGCACGCCTTCTCGAGCAGGCCGAGGTAGATCCGCCGCAGGTCGGCGATGCGCTCGGCGCTGTCCGCCGGCGGCTGCAGCACCCCCGGCAGCCCCAGCAGGCTCGCGACATCGATCGCCGACCCCGCCTCCATCGCCATCGGCGCCTCGCGGATCTGCTCGATGTACCGCTCCAGCGCCCGCGCGTTGATCGTGTGCGCTGCCGACTCCGAGGCGTCGCTGCAGGCGCACGTCACCGTCACCGTGCCGCGGGCCACCTTCCGGCGCACCGCGGCATCCAGTTCCGGCTCCAGCGGGAGCAGGTCGTCGGGCAGCCGGATGACGGTCTTGAGGTACCGGTTGTTGAGCGAGCGGATCTCGAGGGAGTAGCGGGCGCCACCCTGCTGCAGGGACGCGTCGCCATAGCCGGTCATGCTGCTGATCACGTGCGCTGGGCTCCCGGGCGGAGTGTACCACGCGGGAGGGCGCGCCGCCGCCCCCACCGACGACGCCGCTCAGCCGCCGCCCGGCCCGGTCGCTTCGGGGTCGGGGTCGGTGGGATCGGTGGGGGTCGTGGGGTCGGCGCCGGGCTCGGTCGCTTCGGGTTCGCTGGGGGCTTCGCCCTCAGGCGACTCCGGATCGGCCTCGGGGAGGCCGGGGCCCTGGACGGGCGGGGTTCCCTCGGGCGGGCGGGCCGGGCCGCCGACATCCGCCGGCTCGCTGGGGGTGTCGGCGTCGGCCGGAACCGTCGTGTCGCCGCTGGTGATGCCCGGCGGCGGGGCAGGCCCCTGGGGGCTGGTGACGAACTTCATCCCGATCGCGCTGAGCACGAAGAGCACGAACATCACGATCGTGAAGATCGTCAGGGCGTCCCCGGTCTTGGCCCCGAACGCCGTCTGCCCCGAGCCCGAGGCCGACCCGAAGGCGCCGCTGAGCCCACCCCCGGATGGCCGCTGAATGAGGACCGTCAGGATCAGGATGATGCAGACGAAGAGAAAGCCCACGCTGAGCAGGCCCTTGATCCACATGGCGAGGCCGAGCGTGATGAGCACGGGTCAGAACTCCGAAGCTGCAAGGGGCCCCGGCCGCCGCAGGCCGGGACGGCGATCATAGGCGACCAGCCCCCGACTCCTTGGGCGCCGCGGGGCTGGATTTCACGCAGAGGCGCGGAGGCGCAGAGATGCAATGAAGAGCGGATTGGGGGTGTGTCCTGGCAGCGTGCTGGACCGCGACGGGTCCCTCGGCCACGACCTCTGCCCCTCTTCTTTGCGTCTCTGCGCCTCCGCGCCTCTGCGTGAGCTGAATCTATTTCCTCGCGGCCTGCACGATCCGCACGAAGCTCTGGGCATCCAGCGAGGCGCCCCCGATGAGCCCGCCATCGATGTCCGGCTGGGCGAACAGTTCCGCCGCGTTGTCGACCTTCACCGAGCCCCCGTAGATGATCCGGGTCTGCTCGCCCGCGTCGGCGCCGAGCAGTTCGCCGAGCGTCGCCCGGATCTTCTCGTGGGCATCCTGGGCATCCTCGGGGGTCGCAGTCTTCCCCGTCCCGATGGCCCAGACGGGCTCATAGGCGATGAGCAGGCGCGGGGTCCACGCGGGGTCGAAATCGTCGAGTGCCGCCCTGAGCTGGCGCCGGTTCACCCGGTTGGTCTGCCCCGCCTCGCGCTGGTCCAGCGTCTCCCCGATGCAGAGCACGCAGGTGAGCCCGGCGCCGAGTGCGGCGTGGGTCTTGCGCCGGACGATGTCGTCGGTCTCGCCGAGGATGTGCCGCCGCTCGGAGTGGCCCGTGAGGACGGATCGGACGCCGCAGTCGCGGAGCATCGGGCACGAGATCTCGCCGGTGAAGGCGCCTTCGGGCTCATGGAAGCAGTCCTGGGCCCCCAGGGCCCCCGGCTGGCCGATCTCGGTGAGCACCCGCCCGACCTCGAGCAGGTAGCAGAAGGGCACGAAGACCGCAATCTCGACACGGGGCGTGGGGCCCACGCCGCTGGCGGTCTGCCGGGCGAGCGTCCGGGCCGCCCCCTGGTCGGTGTTCATCTTCCAGTTTCCGCCGACGAATGGGCGACGCGGGCTCATGAGGGGCTCCGGAATGCTGCGGGAAGTGTTGATTGCGGCCGCGTTTCGGCTATCTTGCGGGGGGCCTCGTGCGGCCAGCCAGAGAAGGGCGCAGATGACTGATGTAGCAATTATCGGGGGCGGACCCGCCGGATCGACACTCGGCGCCCTCCTCCGTAAATACCACCCGTCGCTGGATGTGCTGATCCTCGAGAAGGAGCGCTTTCCCCGTGAGCACATCGGCGAGAGCCAGTTGCCCGCGATCGGCGCCATCCTGCACGAGATGGGGGCCTGGGACAAGATCGAGGCCGCCGGCTTCCCCATCAAACTTGGCGCGACCCTGACCTGGGGCCGGGACAACGAGAGCTGGGATTTCGACTTCTACCCCGTCGAGCAGTTCGTGGACGAGCCGCGACCGGGGCGGTACGAGGGGCAGCGCACGCGGACATCGTGGCAGGTCGAGCGGTCGATCTACGACCAGATTCTGCTGGAGCACGCCGCGGAACTCGGCTGCCGCGTGCGCCAGGAAGCCAAGGTGGAGTCGATCGAGCGCGACGGCGACCGCATCACCGGCCTGAAGCTCGCCGGCGGCGAAACGATCGAGGCGGACTGGTACATCGACGCCAGCGGCGCGGTGGGCGTGCTCCGCCGGGCGATGGGCGTCGAGACGAAGGCGCCGCAGGAGCTGCGCAACATCGCGATGTACGGCTATTGGGACAACATCGAGTGGGCAGTCGAGATCGGTGTCGGCGGGACGCGGATCCAGGTGCGCAGCCTGCCTTACGGGTGGATCTGGTTCATTCCGCTGGGGCCGACGCGGGCCAGCGTGGGGCTGGTCTGCCCGGCGGAGTTCTACAAGCAGAGCGGGAAGTCGCCGGCGGATCTGTACCACGAGTCTCTGGCCCGCGAGCCCGACATCAGCCGCCTGCTGCGCAACGGGAGCATGACCAGCGAGGTCCTGACGACCAAGGACTGGTCGCACGTCTGCGACCGCCTCGTCGGGGAGAACTGGGCCCTCTGCGGCGAGGCGGCCGGATTCGCCGACCCGATCCTCTCGGCGGGCAGGACGCTGGCG
>CAYMJK010000227.1:0-3841 GCA_964390535.1 uncultured Phycisphaeraceae bacterium
CCCCCGGGCCGCCCCCCCCCCCCCCCCCCGGCCCCGCCGCCCCCCCCCGCCGCGCCCCCCCCCCCGGGGCGCGCGGCCCGGCCCTGGCTCAGGGCTCGGCCGGGAGGAGCTGGTCGAGCTTTTCGAGCTGGGCCCGGATGAGCTTGGGGAGGGGGCCTTCCTCGTCGCGGTCGGGGAGGCGGGCTTCGGCGGCCTGGAGGCGCCCGGCGGCGAGGCGGACCTCGGCGGGATCGGGCGCCTCGCCGCGGCGGGCTTCGGCGAGGAAGCGGTTGGTTGCGGCGGCAGCCTGGATGAGTTCCATGCGCTGGACCATCTCGTCATCGGCGCCGAAGAGTTCGGCCCAGCGATCGCGGCAGGCGGCGGCGAGGGGCTCGGCCTCGATGTAGTCGCCCTCGCGGGAGACGAGGGCGAGGGCGAGGCCGGTGCGGACGATGAGGGCGTCGAAGGAGTCGGGGTTGTCGGCGATCTGGGGGAGGGCGAGGAGCTTGCGGAAGATCTGGATCTGGTGACTGTCGCGCGAGATCGGGAAGCCGGTGAAGTATCTGGAGTCGGCGACGTTCTCCCACATGGAGAGGATCGGGAGGTTCTCGCCACCCTTGTCGGTCACGACGTAGTTCTGAGACATGACCTCGATAAGCCCTATGGCTTCGTTCCGGCGAAGGTCTTCGCGGAGCTTGATGGCGGCGGCAGTTGCCAGTCCGAGGAGAGCGAGCGCGGCAAAGGCAGTGAGGACGGGGCGGCGGTGGACGAACAGGCGCGCGCGTCTCGGGAAGGGCGTGCCCCCCCAGGCCAATGGCCGGCGCTGGACCCAGCGGTCAAGGTCATCGGCCAACTGTTCGGCCGACGCGTAACGCCTGGACGGTTGCGGATCGGTGGCGCGGGCGATCACGCGGGAGAGGTCGGGGTCGAAGCGCCCCGTCAGCGTCACCGGTCGCGGCGCCATGTGGCGCACGCGGATGGCATCCGGCGTTCGCCCGTTCGGGAGTTCGCCGCTCACCAGAAATGCGAGCATGGCGCCGAGGGCGTAGATGTCGGAGGGGAAGGAGTACGCGCCGGGGTCGCCGCGGAACTGCTCGGGGGAGATGAAGGCGAGGTTGCCGAGGGGGAGGCCGGGGGCGCTGAGGTCGGCCCGCGGCGTCTGGCCTTCGCGCATGGCGATGCCGAAGTCGGCAACCTTCGGCTGGCCGTCGCGAGTGAGGGCGATGTTGCCCGGCTTCAGGTCGCAATGGACGAGGCCGGCGGTGTGGATCGCCTGCACGCCGCGGGCGACGCTCGCGATGAGCCGGGCGGCCTCGCGCACCGGCAGTGGGAGCTTGCGGGCGCGGATGAACTCGCCGAGGTCGCCGCCTTCGATGAACTCATAGACGATGTAGGACTCGGCGCGGTCGGTCTCGCCGCGGTCGAGGGCGCGGACGACGTTCTCGTGGGTGACGCGCCGGGCCTTGAGGGCCTCTTCGCGCATCCATTCGCCCAGCGACTCGGTCGCGGGCGGGGCGAAGACTTTGATGGCGACGGTCGCCTCGGCGCCATCGTCGGAGAGGTTCCGGTCGATCGCGCGGTAGACGGCGCCGGTGGCGCCTTCTCCGACGAGCTCCAGCAGCTCGTACCGCAGGCGGCCATCGGAGAGCGGAGGGCCGAAGTCGGCTGGGAGCGGGCGGCGGGGGTCATCCGTGATGAGATGCCGGCGGATGGAGGTGGTGGAGCGCAGGGCCTGGGCGAGCATGGCAGCCTCGCGGATCGGGCGCTCGAATCGCGGGTAGTTGCCGACGAGCATCTCGACATCGCGATCGCTGGGGGCGCTGCTGCGCGAGGAGGCCCGCAGGGCCATCTCGATGGCGGCATCCAACGCCACCATCTTGCTTTCGATCTGCTCGGCGACGAGGTAGCGATCAAGCGCGACATCGCGGCCCAGCGTGAGGCGCAGGCGGCCATCGAGTTCGATCACTTCCCCCAGCGCAGCATCGGTGGCCGGACGCAGGTGGTCGAGCACCGCGCTGAAGGGCGGGTCGCCGCCATCGTCATACAGCGTGCGGATGCGCGCTGCCGTGTCATTCTGATAGATCATCCGGGGCTCCGCGGAACTCATCGCGCAAACTCTTCTTGATGCGCTTGAAGCGGCGGCGCAGCGTGTCAACCCTCAGGCCGAGTTCCTGCGACATCGTTTCATAGGACAGGCCGCGGAGCCAGCCGGTGAGTATCTCCCGGTCGAGGGGTGTCGGCAGGCTGCGGAGCACGGCGTCCAACTCCAGCTCCGTGGCGTCGACGCCATGGGCGGCCTCGGCGGCATCGAGGCGCTGGCGGAGGCGGTCGGCGAAGGGCTGGTCGCGCGATTCGGTGTTCTGCAGCTTGCGATAGATCCGGCCCTTGTCCACGACGGAGTTCTCGGCGATCTGGAAGACGAGGGCCCAGAGCTGCTCCGGGGCCGCGGCGTTGAGCCCGCCGGTGGAGACGCAGCGGTCGAGCCGGCGGGTGACGGTGGAGAGGATCTCCTGGGAGTCGAAGAGGCGGCGCATGGCGGGGCTGAGCTTGCCGCTGACCCGGCGGCGCACGCGGTCGCCGTAGATGGTCATGAAGGCCGCGGCGGCCTCGCGATCGCCGTCCCGCATGCGGGTGACAAGGGCGCCGAGATCGGATTCGAGTTCACGCTCCAGAATGCCCATCTTCGCCCGACGCCCCTGAAAAAAAAACCGCTGCGACCGTCCCGTTCCGTCGTCGGGCTCCGTCTCTTCTGCCGCCTGGCTGGCCCGGTGGCCTGTCTGGCCGCACAGGTATGGGCCACGAGGCCACAAGAGGAGACCCGACGATGGCACATGGTATCGGAGATCGCCGTTTCTTGCGCATAGCTCTGCTGGCGTTTGTCGGGGCCGGGCTGGCAGGCGCCGCCCCGGCGGCCCCCGGGGCTGGCAGTTCGGAGGCCGGGAGCGTTCTGAGTCCGGAAACACCGCCCAACCTGCCAATGGCGGATGAGCGGGAGGATTTCTGCAAGCTCCTGAAGATCCTGGGGAAGCCCTGTCCGGAGGACGCCGACACGCCGGAGCCGTACTACCTCGCCGTCGAGGAGGCCTATCACGGGTCGGACTTCGAGGCGCTGACGCCCGCGGAGCGGGACGAGCTGATCGACCAGATCCTGGTGGTGGAGGACAGCCAGAGTCCGGCGCCGGAGGGCGTGGACCCGGTCGCGTACGACAACTTCATGGCCCTGCTTGACCAGATGCTCTATGAGCTGGGAGTCTGAGATGCGTGGTTTGGCCCAGATCGAGGCTTCGCCGGGGATCCACGGCTCGAGCCAGCGGCGGACGATGCGGTTCGCCTCTGACGACGAGATGGTGGCGGCGAGGATGCGGGAGGCTTGCGCGTCGATGCGGGTTGCGGAGGTGGCGCGGCTGACGGGGGCTCACCCCGAGAGCGTCCGCCGCTATCTCGCGGGGCACGCGGCGACGGCGGGGTTCCTGGTGCGCTTCTGCGAGGCGACGGGGACGTCGGCGGACTGGCTGCTGCTCGGGCGCGGGGCCCAGCGGCGGGCGGATGCGGGGCGGGAGTATCTGGCGCAGGCGAGCGCGCACGAACTGTGCGCTGCGCTGGCGGGCCGGATTGACCGGCCGGCGCCGATGCAGGCGGATCCGCGGCCGCGGCTGGTCTCGGGCGAGGAAGGCTGAGGGCTGAGGTCCGGGCTGCTGGACTGAGCGCCACTCCTGCCGCGGTCGGCGGGAGTGGCGCGCTGCGCGGCGGGGGGCGAGAACCCTCCGGGCTGCCGCGGGCGCGCGGGCGGCCCGCGGTGGGGAGGGCGAGCCGCGGGGGCGCGGAGTAGCATCGGGCGGCGGCCGCTTCGTGAACGAAGGGG
>CAYMJK010000228.1:0-3457 GCA_964390535.1 uncultured Phycisphaeraceae bacterium
GCCGCGTGTGGGACCGGCTGCTCGAAATCCCCTACGGCGCCACGTGCAGCTACGCACAGATGGCAAAGGACATCGGCCGCCCGGGGTCAGCCCGCGCCATCGGCCGCGCTAACGGCGCCAACCGCATCGCCATCGTAATCCCGTGCCACCGGGTGATCCGCGCCGACGGGGCGCTGTGCGGCTACGGCGGGGGGGTGGAGAGGAAGCGGTGGCTGCTGGAGCTGGAGGGGTGGGCCGGGGAGCCGGCGACTCACGCGGCGGCGCGGGGCGCGGAGCTGGCCGCGGAGAGGGGCAGTTGATGCTGGCGGGCGAGTAGCCGCAACCGCCGCCTGCGTCTGCGGGTACATCCTTTCTATATGGCAGATCGCTCCATGACAGCGGCGGCCGCCATCGACGCGTTTGCGACGGTCGTGCCGGACTCGTTGGTTGAGGAGGCGGCCCGGGCGCTTGTGATCGCCGGCCATCGCGACGAGGTTATCGCGAGGCTTGTACGCATGCTGCGTGAACGAGCCTTTCCCGAGTACGAAGATCCGAAGGACTCCTTCTTCGTCGCCGAACTCGGGGACGGCCCCGACCTGCCGCAGTATAACATGGTCAAGGCGCTGGGGTCGCTCGTATTCGTCAACACTTGGCTGAACCCCGACGTGTTCGCCGTGACCGCGCAGATGTTCATGGCGGCACGGCTGATCACTCACTCGCCGTACGTCGATGTCGTGGCGCCGCCCGTTGCAGCGCACCTGATGCTGCTCGGGGCCGAGACGCCCGGGAGCAACGGGGAATACGACATTGCCGCTTCCGTCCTGATGGCGTCAGTTGCCGCCCGGGCTCTGGAGCGAGCGGGGCCGAGGGTGCGCAAGCGCAGCGCCATCCTGCGGTCGCAGGGGATCCACGATGGCGTCTTCATGGCCCAGCCGCGGGAGACGGCGCTCATCGCCGACGCCGAACGAGCGGCTCGCGCTGTGCACCGCCGCTTCAAGACCATGCGCGAGTTGCTTGAGTAGCGAGGGCTTTGCGCCCTGGCGCCTTTACGTGAGCTTCAACTGAACGCAGCAAGCGCGCGATCAATCCGTGCCACTGCCCCCTCGCGCCCCACCAGCGCCGCCGTCTGCCCCAGCCCCGGGCTCGCGCTCGAGCCCGTCAGCGCCACCCGCAGCGGCTGGGCGGCCTTGCCCATCCCGAGGCCCTTGCTGTCGGCCCAATGCTTGATCGCGGCTTCGATCGCCTCCGGCGCAAACGGCTCGACCGACGCCAGCACGTCGCGGAGCTCGGGCAGCACCGACAGACCGCTGGGGGGGGGGGCGCCCTTGCGCAGGAACTTGTCGACCGCCTTCTCGTCGTACTCGATCGCGTCGTCGGCAACGAGCGCAAACCCGCCAGGCCCCGCGGGCGACGCCGCTTCCGCCAGCGTGCGGCAGCGCGGCCGTATCGCCGCGATGTACAGCGCCAGCCGCCCATCGCCGAAGTGCGCCAGCAAGTCCGGCGCATACCGCGCCAGCCACGGCCGCCACGCCTCCAGGAACTGCTCATCCGTCATCCGGTTCTGAATCTCGTGCGCGTTGAACGACAGCAGCTTGTCGCGATCGAACTTCGACGGGCCCTTGCCGACGCGATCGAAGCCGAACTTCGCCGCGAGTTCCTCGAGATCGAAGCGCTCGACATCGCGCCCCTCGGCATCCTTCTCGCCGGGGTTCCAGCCGAGCAGAGCCAGGTAATTCAGGATCGCCGCGGGCAGATAGCCGCTGCGCCGGAAGTCCTCGACATCGATCTCCGGCAACTCGACGCCGAGCGCTGCGGCCAGCGCCAGCGTCGCATCCGCCGGCAACTGCCGCGCCTTGTCCTTGAGCCAGGCGGCGAACTCCTCCTCGCCGAGGCCGGCGACCGCTGCCTGCCCCCCGGCGCCCTCCACGCGCGGCAGCGTCGCGTCCGCGAGGCTGTTGATCCCCAGTTCGCGACACTTCGCCCGCACCGCCTTGTCCTTGTCGCGCTTGCTCATCTTCGACCCATCCGGATTGAAGATCAGCGGGAGGTGGGCGTACTCCGGCATGCGGAAACCGAGGGCCCGCTGCAGGGCGACGTGCCGCGGCGTGTTGATGAGGTGCTCCTGCCCGCGCAGGATGTGCGTCACGCCCATCAGCTCATCATCGACCACCACCGCGAAGTGATACGTCGGATACCCGTCCGCCTTGCGGATGACGAAATCATCCTGCTCCTCCGCCGCGATCGTCACATCGCCGAGCACACGATCGGCGACGGTGATCGCCTCCGGCGGAGAGCGGAAGCGGATGACGCACGGCTCGCCCGCCCGCATGCGCGCGAGTGCTGCCTCGCGGTCGTAGTCATCGGCCCGCCGATACTTGAACGCCTCCTTGCGCTGCTGTGCGGCGTCGCGCAGGGCGCCGAGCTGCTCGCCGGTCTCGAAAGCGGGATAGGCCTGGTCGCGCTCCACGAGGTCGTCGAGATATTGCCGGTAGATCTCCAGCCGCTGCGCCTGGAAGAACGGCCCCGCCCCGCGCGGATCGCCGCCGATCGTCCGCCCGGCGAGGGCGAACTCGGGCCCCTCGTCCCAGATCAGCCCGAGCCACGCGAGATCCTCCAGGATGCCGCGGGTCGCGGCGTCCGACGAGCGGGCCTGATCGGTGTCCTCGATCCGCAGCAGGAACCGCCCCCCCACGCCCTCCGACTCCGCAGCCCCCGATCCGCCCCCCGCCTGCCGCGCCAGGGCCCAGCAGAACAGGGCGGTGCGCACCCCGCCGATGTGCAGGTGGCCGGTGGGAGACGGGGCAAAGCGGGTAATCACGGGGGGCATCGGCGACGGTAGGTCGGTGGTCCTCGGCCGGCGGTTGGCGCACAGCGCCGGCTCGGGTATGCTCCGCGGCTGCTAGCCGCCCTGCTCGGGGCGCCTGCCTTCGAAACTGCACGCTGGGGGGAAAGGGATGACGAGAATGTCCATGCCACACGCCTTTCAGATTCCGGCGCCGGTGCTCCTGGCGGCGGCGACCGCGGCAGCGCAGCCGGTGATCGTGAATATCGACGCGCGACTTCACTGTTCGGCCGGTGGCGGCGCCGTCCAGATCGAACTGGCGGCCGGGGTGTATCGCGCGACGCCGATCGGCCCGCCCGAAGGCGCCTTCACCGCATGGAACGCCTGGGGCTCGGTCAGCGGATGCGATCCGGCGGGGCGGGGGTGTTCGACCGGCTGGCTCCACAGATGGTTTGCCGAGGATGGCGCGGGCGCCCCGCTCGGATCGGGGCGGGCCCCGGACATCTACGCCACGCCCGAGGCGGCGCTCGCCGACTCGCCACGGGCGCTGCTCCGCGTCTGCGCGGGCGGCCCCGCGCGATTCCAGGTCGGCGACAGCCTGTGCTCGGACAACCAGGGCGGCATATCGCTTCGGATCGAGCCCGCGTGCGCGGCTGACCTGACGCTGGACGACGCCCTGGACTTCTTCGATTTCCT
>CAYMJK010000229.1:0-3207 GCA_964390535.1 uncultured Phycisphaeraceae bacterium
CCGGCGCGGCGGAGGGCGGTGACGCCGCGGACGGAGAGGGCGAGATTGATCGAACGCCCGCCGACGAAGCCGGCGGCCCGCGGGTCGGGCCGTCGCTCGACCAGGAGGATGCGCATCCCGAGGCGCGCCAGTTCGATGGCCAGCAGCGAGCCGGCGAGTCCGGCGCCGACGATCAGTGCCCGGGCGGCCATGGGCCGATGGTACGCGGCAGGATGGCCGCGGCGCCCGCGGCGGGCTCCAATGATGGAGGGCAGCGCCGGCGGCCGCGCGGGCGCGCGACGCCCCTCCTCCTTCGTCTACGGAGCACCGCATGGGATTCCCGCCACAGGCGCCGGTCGTCCACACCTGGGCCGACCTGCCCGCCGATCACCCCATGCCGTTGATCGAGCGGCAGCGGATCATCGGCGCCCGGGCCATGCTCTCGCGCGTGCTGCTGCGCAAGGGCTTCCGGCTCGCCACCCACCGCCACGACAACGAGCAGTTCGCGGTCGTGCTCTCGGGGCGCATCCGGTTCACGCTCGGACCCGAAGATGATCCGAACCGGGAGGTCGTGACGCTCACGGCTGGGCAGACGCTGGAGATCCCGGCGGGGGCGCCGCACGGGGCGGAGGCCCTGGAAGAAACGCTCATCCTCGACATCTTCAGCCCGCCAAGCGAAAAAACCGGGGTCGACGAGGCGCCGGGCGGGTGAGTTGCGGGTATGCTGCCCAGACCGAGAGAGTCGCACGAGAGAGGAGTAGCCATGCGCGTTTGTGTTCGTTCTCTGGCGATCGTCCCGACCATGCTTGCTGGTGGGCTTGCCGGCGCCGCGCTCGGCGCCGAGGCCAACTTCGACAGCTTCGCACCAGGCTTCCTTGGCACGACGTTCGAGGATGGAGGCGTCATATTCTCGGAGAACCAATGGTTCCCCGCTGGCGTCAACGTCCCCTTCGGGGCGACGAAGGCCACCGGCACGCTCGGCGGCGACCCGGTGTTCACGCCGGAGAACATCATGACGACCGGGAGCTGGTCGACCGGCACGACCATCGGCTTCACCCGGACCCACCAGTGGATCGCGACCATCGGCGAGACCGCGAACGTCGCACGGGTCGACCTCTGGTGGGTCACCGGGCCTGAGTGGGAGGGGTGCGAGGTTTCCCTCGAAGGGCTGGTCGGCCCCGATGTCGTGGTGGCGGATTCATTCGTCCACCCGGGACCGGGCGCTCCGTTCGAGCACACGCGACTGATGATCGAGGGCGTCGACTTCGAGCGGATCCGCTTCATCTGCCGCGGCGGGCCGCCGACGGGCGATAAGGACGGCATCCTCGCCGTCTTCGACAACGTGGCGATCGAGGCAGGGGGCTGCCGGGCGGATCTGGATGGTGATGGCGAACTGACGTTCTTCGACTTCCTGGAGTTCCAGAACCTGTTTGCGGCCGGCGATCTGCGGGCGGACTTCACCGGCGATCGAATACTCGACTTCTTCGATTTCCTGGCGTATCAGAACGAGTTCGCGGCAGGCTGCCCATAACAGATGCGGACACGTGTCGCCGGGCCGCCTACGCGCCGCGCCCCTTGCCCGACTCCACGAAGCGCTTCATCGACTGCATTTCGTCGCGCCACCCTTCGTTGTAGCTCTCGATCTCGTCATCGGGGATTTCGCCGGCAAGGCGATGGGAGACGCGCACCGCGGTGGCGGCGCCATCGTCTTCGAGCGTGATCGTGATGACGCTCGCCACGGCGCCGGCGCCGCCGATCGATCCGTGCAGGCGCAGCGCGCGGGGGGACTCGAGCAGGGCGACGATGGCGTACAGCTCGCCCTCGTCCGGCGCGCGGGTGGGAGCGGGGCGATAGAACCGGCCGCCGAGCTGCGGCTCCAGAATGACCTTCGGCAGGTTCTGCTTCTCGCCGCGCCAGAACCACTCGCCGATGTGCCGCGTCAGCGCTTCGAAGACCACCGGCCGCGCCGCCTGCACCCGGACCTCCTCTTCGATGCGGACGACCCGCGCCGGCGGCTGTTCCTTGACTGTCATCGAAGCTCCTTCCTCGGCAACCCGCCTGAGGCGGACGAGGCTGCCCGCCCACTGGTCGGCGTACCGGCTGACCCACCGCTCGTAGACCTGCCGCAGCGGGACGG
The DNA here is from genome assembly GCA_964390535.1 of uncultured Phycisphaeraceae bacterium. Classification (GTDB taxonomy): domain Bacteria; phylum Planctomycetota; class Phycisphaerae; order Phycisphaerales; family UBA1924; genus CAYMJK01. The sequence goes on from CAYMJK010000229.1 coordinate 2,117, forward strand.
CGTTGAGATGGTTGTATCGCTTCCTGCCCTCTCGACGAGGGAGCACGAGCCCCGCCGACTCCAGCACGTGCAGGTGCTTCATCACGGCGTACCGGCTCAACTCCGGAAACGCCGCGGCAAGCTGCCCCGTCGTGCGGGCCTGGGACCGGATCAGGTCCAGGATCCGCCGGCGGGTTGGGTCGGCGAGGGCTCGCCACACGATGTCGAGGGTGTCGTCCATGACATGTGACCACAGGGTAACATGTTGCGGATGGCTTGTCAATCTCGGGAAGCGGCGGTGGCAACTCTTCCCCCAACTACGAAAAGGAGCGGCCGCGCGATGTGCGCGGCCGCCCGTCATGAACAAGATCGATCGCCCACTCAGCGGCGACGGCGCGTCGCGACCAGCCCGCCGAAGCCCAGCAGGGCCAGCGAAGCCGGCGCCGGGATGAACAGGAAGTTCGGCCCGAAGCGGGCCCGGTTGGCGGAAGTCTCCATCGGGTACACGAAGCCGAGGCTGCCGACGCCCGGCTCCACGCCGTTGATCACGGTCACCTCGAGCGCGCTGGTCACGCTCGTCGGGCTGGAGAGATAGCTGTCGTCGTCCGTCGCCGTGTACATCGCCCCGGCGGTGTACTGCACGCCCGGCACCAGCAGCACCGGTGTCGTCGGCTCGTACCGCCAGTCGCCGATGATCATCGAGGAGGGCGTGACGATGTTGTCTGTCAGCAGCGTCATCGTGTCGTTCTCCCAGATGCCGGCCTGGTGATCGCTGCTGAGCCCGCCGCTGCTGTCACCATTCCACACACCGAGGTGCGTCACCGTGATGGGCGCGGTCACCTCGAAGCGGTACCCCACCACATCGCCGGTCGAGCCGCCGTAGAAGATCGGGAACGGGCTGCCGCCGCTGTAGCCGGTGACCGCCGGCGCCTGCGCGGACACGGTGGTCGCCGCGGCGAGCACCCCGATCGCAAGAACAAACTGCTTCATTGTGTCTCCTCTCTCCTGCCATCGGCGCCCGGCTGTGACCCCGGGCCCGGTCCTCTCTGACCCACGCAGGGCGCCTCTCGGGCGCCAGCCTAACCGACCCCAGCCGGGTACGCAACGGGCTG
>CAYMJK010000230.1:0-3761 GCA_964390535.1 uncultured Phycisphaeraceae bacterium
GCGCCTCAGCCTCCAGGGCTTCGGTAACGTCGGCTCCTGGGTCGGCCGCATCATCCAGGACATGGGCGCGAAGATCGTCGCCGTCCAGGATCACACCGGCTCCATCCGCAACGACGCCGGCATCGACTGCGAAGCGCTCGCCGCCTACGTCGCCGCCACCGGCGGCCTCGCCGGCTTCGGCGCCTCCACCCCCACCGGCCGCAACACCGGCGCCGGCGCCGAAGCCATCTCCACCGAGGACTTCTATCGCACCCCGGTCGATGTCTTCGTCCCCGCCGCCATGGAGCAGATGATCAAGGAGCGCGAGGCCGAGTGGCTCGACTGCAAGGTCATGGCCGAGGCCGCCAACGCCCCCACCACCCCCTCCGGCGACCGCGTCCTCGCCCGCAAGGGCATCGAGATCATCCCCGCAATCCTCGCCAACTGCGGCGGCGTCACCGTCAGCTACTTCGAATGGCTCCAGAACAAGGCCAGCCAGTACTGGCAGGAAGAGCGCGTCGACGACGAGCTCAACCGCCACATGGTCATGGCCGCCCGGCGCACCCTCCTCGCCAAGCAGAAATACGAAGTCGACATGCGCACCGCCGCCTACATCTCCGGCCTCGAGCACATCGCCCAGGTCTATGCCGTCCGCGGCATCTTCCCCTGAGCCGATCGCCGATTCGGGCAAATCAGGGCCGATTCCGGGCTCTTTGAGCCCGGACGCCCCGTGTCGCCCACGTCCGGAAACGACAGGGCCGCCCGATTCGGCGCAACCCCCTTGCATGATCGGCCGCGCTGGTCCATAATGGGCCCGCCCGCGCCGGGCATACGAAAGGGAATGCGATGATCAAGGGACTCGTGGCGGCATTGGTGGCGGGCGCGGTCGGCGCCGCGATCTGGGCGGCGGTGACTCACTTCACCGGGTACGAAGTCGGCTTCGTCGCCTGGGGCGTCGGGCTCCTCGTCGGCATCGGCATGTTCGCCGGCGCCGGGAACAACGCCGGCATGGCCACCGGGGTCGTCGCCGCCGTGGTCGCCATCGCCGCCGTGCTGGGCGGAAAGTACGCCACGGTGCACCTCGCCGTCGAGCAGTTTGCCGGCGCCATGAACCACGAGATGACCGAGCATGATGTGCTCGTGCGGTACGCCGACCGCATCGCCGGCGAATGGGAGGCCCAAGGGCGGACTGTGGCGTGGCCCATCGGAAGCTCCGTTGAAACCGCCTACAACGAGGAGGACTACCCCGCCGACGTCTGGGCCGAGGCCGAGGCGCGCTGGGATGCGCTGGACGAGAAAGACCGGCGGGCCGCCCTCGCGCACGATGTGCTCGTGGGCTACGCTGACAGAATCGCCGCTTCGTGGGATGAGCAGGGCCACTCCCTCGCCTGGCCCGAGGACATGTCCATCGAGACGGCCTACGCGCCTGAGGACTATCCCCCCGACGTCTGGGAGGCGGCCGAAACCCAGTGGGAATCCCTCGATGTAGAAGGCCAGCAGGCCGCGATCGACCAGCAGCGGGCGAGTGCCGAAGCCAGCTTCGGCAGCTTCACCGCCGAGGCCCGCGACCAGATCTTCATCGAGAGCTTCACGCTGTTCGACCTGCTCTGGATCGGCCTGGCGCTCTTCACGGCCTTCAAGGTCGGCGCAGGCGCTGCCGGCGACGAGTAACGCCTGGAGCCGCGATGGCGCCGGGAGGGGGTCTCCCCGCCCCCACCTATCCTCTTGCCGTGCGGTATCTGGCCCTCGACATCGGTGACAAGCGGACCGGCCTCGCCACGGGCGACTCCATCACCCGCCTCGCCGCGCCGGCCGGGCTGATCGAGGTCCCGCTGGACCGCGAGGGGGGCGCCGCTCTGCTCGATGCCATCGAGACCGCCGCGGCACGTGAACTGGGGACCGACCCGTCAGGCGCTGACCTCGTCGTCGGGCTCCCGCTGAACATGGACGGCTCAGAGAGCCCCCGCGCGACCCTGATGCGCGCCTTCGCCCGGCGCCTCGCCGAGCGCACCGGCCGTCAGGTCCACCTCGCAGACGAGCGCCTGACCACCGAGGAGGCCCGCTGGCGGATGGCGCGAACGGGCCTCACCCGCAAGCAGAAGAAGCAGAAGAAGGACGCCCTCGCCGCCGCGGCGATGCTCGAGGCGTTCCTCGCCGAGCAGTCCCGGGCTGCCCGGCCGGGCGCATCCACGGAGGGATCATGACCAGCCACACACCGATCCGACGCCGCTTCGCCTCCGCCGCCGCGGCGCTGGCCGCGGCGCTCATCGCGCTGCCCGCATGCGCCCAGGATGTCGCGCCACCCGCTCCCGGCGCCCCCGCCGGCCCGCCGGATGCGGCGGCCCCCCCCATGTTCGAGTCGGCCGAAAAGCTGCTCGATGCGCTGGAGACCGCCGACGAAGGCCTGCGCACGCTCCAGTCGCGCATCACCTACATGCGCATTAAGGCGCTCGCCATGGATGTCGAGACGCGCGCCGGCCGGCTGCACTTCACCGCCGAGCCGGTGGAGGACGGGCAGCGCCCCGAGCGCACGTTCGCCCTCGATTTCACGCGCCGATTCGTCGGCAACGAACTTGCCCGAGACAGCCGCAGCGTCCTCGTCTTCGACGGCCGGCGCCTCTACGACAAGGACTACGCGCAGAAGCTGATGGTCGTGCGCACGGTCGTCAAGCCCGGCGAGGAAGCCCGCGATCCGCTCCGGCTCGGCGAGGGCCCGCTCCCCATCCCGATCGGCCAGCGCAAGGACGACATCCTCGCGCAGTACGACGCCACACTTGTCGAAGACCTCGGCGCCGGCCTCGCGACCCCGGAGCACGCCGAGGAGATGGAGGCCCGCATCTACGAGACCGTCCGCGCGGACGCCACCGCCGCGCCCGGCGAAATCGCGCAGCTCCTGCTCGAGGCGAAGCGATCGGATGATGAACTCACCGAGATCCGCCTCTGGTACCGGCGGGGCGCCGATGGCCGGCTGCTCCCCTTCCTCGCCCGGGCCGTCGCCTTCGACGGCGACATCTCGATCATCCAGCTCGCGGATGTGAAGATCAACGAGCCGCTCACCGATGCCGCCGCAGAGGCCATGTCCACGGACGCCCCCGCGGGCTGGACCACCGAGCGCCGGGACTTCTGATCAGGTTGAAGTGGGTCGGGCGGTCGGTCATGGGGGGCGGTCGTCGTCTTTGTCGGTGGCGCGGGGGGGGAGGGGGACGGGGCGGGGGGGGTGGTCCTGGCGCCAGGGGTCGCGGTCGCAGCCGTCAACGCGGATGATCTGGAACCAGCCGGCTTTGCGCTTCTCGACGATCTGGAAGCGGATGCGGGCGGGATCGGTCGTGGAGTTGGCGGAATCTGCGGCGGGATCAGCAGCGCTGTTGGCGGCGCCGTCGGCGCTGTTGCGCGGGCGGAGGGCGAGTGTGTACCAGCCGTGGCCGACGCACTCGAGCGAGATTGGCTCGGCGCCGACGATCGCGTGGATGCGGGTGGGGTCGCCGAGTTCGGTCCCGGCCATCTCGCGTTCTCTGCTGAGCAACCAGAGGGCGTGGATGGCGGCTTCGGGGTCGCCTGGGTCGGCGCCGGCGAGGATGCGGACGATCGATCTTGCCGCATCATCGGCGGAGGAGAAGTCGAAGCGGGATCGCAGCGCATCCACATCGGCCTCGATGGATCGGGCGATGGCGCGGGCTTCTGCGATGGGGTCGGCGGCAGTGGATTTCGAGACCACCGCCATGGGCGGCGGCGGGCCCCATGCGGGGGGCGGCGGGCGCTTCGGGGCCCACGGCGGGGGCGAA
>CAYMJK010000231.1:0-3055 GCA_964390535.1 uncultured Phycisphaeraceae bacterium
TGGGATCCGGTTGGGAGGCCGCGGGCAAGGCGGCTGACCTTGACGCCCCGGCTGCGCAACTGCTCGGCGATGTACAGCGCCGTCCCATCACCCTCCAGCGTCGGGTTCAGGCCGAGCACGACCTCGCGCACCGGCTCGCCCGCGGCGTTGGCCGCCGGGTCGTCCGCCCGGCGCAGCAGATCGGGAATCGTGATGTCCGACGGCCCGATCCCGTCCAGCGGGCTGATCCGCCCCATGAGCACGTGATAGACCCCGCCGAACAGTCCGGTCTGCTCCAGCGCGATCAGGTCCCGCGGCTGCTCGACCACGAGCACCAGCCCGGGATCGCGCTGCCCCCGCGCTGCCGCAGCGCAGATGGCGCAGGGGTCGCCATCGGCCAGGTTGGAGCAGATCGAGCAGTGGCGGACCTTGCTCTTGACCGCCTCGATCGCCCGGGCGAGGCCGAGGGCGGTCTCGCGATCGGCCTTGAGCGTCCAGAAGGCGAGCCGCTCGGCGGAGCGCCGGCCGACTCCCGGAAGCCGGGCGAACTCGGAAATCAGCCGCTCGACCGTCTCCGGATAGGCCCCCGGCCGGTCCGGCGCGGGCGGCGCCGCGTTGGTCGCCGCGCCCGGGGCAGCGCCAGCGGGGCTTTCATCCACCGGCAGCGCTGTGGGGCCGGCCTCAGTCTGGGGGTCGCGAGCAATCATCAGCAAATCGTATTCCACCCTATCATCGATCGAATGGCCGGCGCACGCCGAATCCGGATCGTCCTCATCCTCGCCCTGTTCGCGGCGGGCGCCGGCCTGATGTGGGCTCAGGGCGTCTGGCCGCACATCGCGCCGAAGAACTTCGGCGTGGTGCATGTGGATGAGAACCGGCAGCTCTATCGCTCCGGCGAGCTGACGGTCGCGGCAACGGCGAAGCTGGTCGATCGCTACGGAATCCGGACGATCGTGGACCTGGGCACGCACGAGCCGGGCTCGCGCGACGACCGCATCGCGCAGAAGACCGCCGACGCCCTCGGCGTCCGCCGCGTGCGACTCGACCTCGAGGGCGACGCCACCGGCGACCCCAACGACTACGTCACCGCCCTGCGCATCATGACCGACCCGGCAGCGCAGCCGGTGCTGGTGCACTGCGGCGCCGGCGCCGAGCGGACCGGGTGCCTCGTCGCTCTCTACCGGCAGATCGAGCAGGGGTGGGACGCGGACCTCGCCTATCGCGAGACGAAGCGGCATGGTCACTCCGGCGCCCGCAATCCGCGCCTCGACGCCGTGCTCGATTTCTGGGGGGATGATGTCGTGCGGGCCTTCGCCACGGGCGAGCCGATCATCTACGAGCCGGAGGAGTTCCTGCGCTTCGAGGAAGCGCGGCGCAACGAGCCCGCCCACGAGGCGCCCACCGAGCCGGCCGAGGCCGCGGAAGCGTCCAGCGCGGACGACGCGCCAGGCGGGATGTAGGCCGTGGGCGGCATGATCCGGCGCATCGCCGATGATCCGCGGCTGGGGGCGCTGGCCGTGCTGCTGATCGCGATGGCGGTCTACCTGCCGCGGCTGGGGGCGGACGGGCTGGCGGGGACCGAGGGGCACAGGGTCATCCCCGGCTGGGAACTGCTCGAGCGGCTGGAGGCGGGCGCGGGGGGCGGGGGATCTGCTGGTGGGCCCGGAGGCGCTCACGCACCGCCCGGCGCCAGCTTCGTTGCGCCGACGATGTTCGACCGCCTCTATCTGCGCAAACCTCCAGGCATGATGTGGGCGGAGGCGGCGTCCGCGGCAGTGTTTGGACGCTCGGAGTGGTCGGCGCGCTTCGTCGGGGCGGCCAGCAGCATCGCGCTGGCGATGGTGTGCTTCGGATTCGGGTGGCGGTGGTTCGGCGCGCGCGCAGGGCTGTGCGCCGGGCTTGCCCTTGCGCTGACGCCGTGGCTGTGGCAGAGCGGGCGAAGCGCGGAGATCGAGCCGCTGCACAACCTGATGGTGGCGGTGGCGGCGTTCTGTGCGATTGAGCTGCTGGTTGCGGCGCGAGCGGGGGCTGATGAGACGAGCCGCGGTGGCGGCCGGCGTGCGACGGCGCTGGCGTGCGGCGGGGTGATATTGGCGATCGCAGGCGCTGCCGCGGCGAAGGGCCCGGCGGGCGCGCCTGTGCTGGTCGGGGCGATTGCCGGGTGCTTGCTCGTGTCGTCGGGGGCGCGTCGGGGGCTGGCGCAGCGCGGGGCGCTGTGCGCGCTGAGCCTTGTCGCGGGGGGCGCGATCATCGCGCCCGTCTGGCTTGCGTTCCAGAACGCCGGGCAGACGCCGGGGGCCGATCCGGTGTCGCAGGGCGCAGCGGAATTCCTGTGGGGCGGGCCGGCGCTCGAGATTCTGACGCTTCCGTTTGCTGCGCTGCTTGCGGCGTTGCCGCTGACGCTTGCGCTGCCGCAGGCCTGGGCGGGTCACTCCAGTTCGATCCCTCCGGGACGGGGGGGGTACCCGGTTGCGCGCGCGCTGGGGTGGGCGTTCGCGCTTTCGATCGCGATCTACACGCTCGTGGGGGTGAGCAATGTGCGCTATGTGATGCCCGCCGCAGCGCTGCTGGCGCCGCTCGTGGGATGGGCGGTGGTCAACGGCGCCGGGGCGCCGGGCAGGTCGCTCGCGGGCGTGTTCGATCGCGCGATCGGGCGGCCGGCGCTGCTGTGGGCGGGGGCGCTGCTGATCGGCGCGCAGGTGTGGATCTGGGCGATCGAGCCGTCGCGCCACGGGCGCAGCGGGCGCGACGCCGGCCGTGCGCTCGCCGCAGCTCTCCCCGTGGGCGCCGAGGTGTGGGCGAATGATCTGATCGAGGCCGTGCCCGAGACGCTGCTCTACGCCGAGCTGGCCAGCGAAGCGGGGCGCGCGGGCGCCCCCATCCGCGTCGTATGGCGCGATGTCGGGCCGAGCGGCGAGGCGCCGGTGGGCATCTACCTCGCGCTGCGCAGCGATGACGCAAGCGACGAGGCGGCCGCGTGGATGCGCGCGGGCGGGCTGCCGGGGCCAGTGGTGTTCGAGGGCGCCGTGCGGCACTACCGGTTCGTGGTTGTGCGCATGGATTGATCGGCGCCACC
>CAYMJK010000232.1:0-2982 GCA_964390535.1 uncultured Phycisphaeraceae bacterium
CGGCGCTCAGCGACTCCCGATGCCGGAAGAGCAGCACCACCAGCGCCAGCGCCAGCACCGCCTCCGCCGCAGCGACCGTCAGCATGAAGATCACGAACGTCTGCCCATCATGATTCAGATGAAACCGGCTGAACGCCACCAGCGCGATCCCCGCCGCCTGAAACATCATTTCCGTGCACAGGAACATGATGATCAGGTTCCGCCGCGTGAGAAACCCGACCAGCCCGAGCGCGAACATCAGCGCCGAGATCAGCAGGTAGTGCGCCAGCGTGGCGCTGCTCATGAGCTCCGGGAAGTCGCTCTGCGCCATGACGAGCGGGGCGAGCGGGGCCAGCGGGGCCATCATCACGGCGCCTCCCCCTGAACCGCCGGCGCCAGCCGGGCCTGGGCGTCCGCCTTCTGCTCCTCATCCACCTGCGCCTGCTTGCGGGCCAGCACCACCGCCCCCACCATCGCCATGAGCAGGATGACACCGGCGATCTCGATCGCCCCCGGATAGTCGTTCAGCAGCGAGAAGCCGACACCCTCGATGTTGTGCGCGGTAAGGTCCGCCGGCCACTCGACGATCCGCACGCCGTCCTCGCCCGCGACCGCCGCGGTGCGCGTCTCCGGATCGATCAGGTAGCGGTCGTCCGGCCCGCCGCGGGCGAGCTCCTCGCCGCGCTCCATCAGCCCAGCGTCGCGCAGGGCCCCGGCGACCCGGTCGGGCAGGTCGGCGAGCACCGCGTCCGGCGGGGCCCCCTGAGCGGGAGTAATCTCGGGCACGCCCCGGAACATCATCGTCGTCAGCGCCGCGAGCAGGACGAACGCCGCGAACGTCGCGACCACGGGCTCGCGCCCCACGGCGTCATACTCCTGCAGATCATCCACCTCGTGCTCCGTCGCCGCCTGCGTCGCCAGCATGATCACGAACAGATAGGTGATCAGGATGGCGCCGGCGTAGACGATCACCAGGGCAAAGGCCATGAACTCGGCGCTCAGCAGCAGATACAGCCCCGCCGTGGACAGGATGCTCAGGATGAAATACAGGGCCGCGTACACCGGGCGCGGGTGCGTGATCACCCGCAGGCACGCCCCCAGCGCGATCAGCCCGAAGATATAGAAGAACGGGTTGGGCAGCGCGCGCAGGTCGCCGTCGGCCGCCCCGAACGCCTTCAGGCTCAGCAGCAGGATCACCAGCCCCGCCCCCGCCGCGGCAATCACCCCGCCGATCTGCTGCGGGTTGATCCCCCGGCGCGGGATCGCCATGGCCACGCCGACACCGCCGATCGCCAGCGCCGCGTAGAGGAGGATGGGGTTGATCAGTGCGTCCACGGACGGGTCCAGGGGGCAAACTCAAGGCCTGCCGGTCTTGCGTCGGCTCGAAGGGCCGATCTCCCCCGCCGGCGCCGGGACGCACACAGTAGATCCGCCCGAGCGAACGATCCACGCCGTGGCGCCGGGCTTCCAGCCCGTGACCGTGGCACGGGCTTCCAGCCCGTGCGGCGGCAGGACCGCGCACGATCACGAGCAAGGCCCCCGCAGACATCGCCCCCAAAGCCCACGCCACCCGCAGCGGTACCATCCCGCGCATGAATCCCCTGCGCAGGCGGGACATCCCCAACGCCCTCACGCTCCTGCGGCTCGGGCTCGCCGGCGCAACCATCGCAATCCTCAGCGCCTGGCCCGGACCGGAAGCGGGCGCCGAGCCGGGTGCCGGATCCGGATTCGATCTCTCCCTGCTCCTCGCCGCGGCCCTCTTCGTCCTCGCGGCCGCAACCGATGCCCTCGACGGCTATCTGGCGCGCAAGTGGAGTGCTGTCAGCATCTTCGGGCGCATCATGGACCCCTTCGCCGACAAGCTCCTGGTCCTCGGCACGCTCATCGCGCTCGCCGGCGGGGCCTTCGCCGCGCCGGGCGCCGGCGGCGCTGCCGGCGCCCAGGTCACCGGCCAGATCAGCGGATTCGCCCCGTGGATGGTCGTGCTCATCCTCGCCCGCGAGCTGCTGGTCACCTCCATCCGCGGGGCCTACGAGTCCCGCGGCATCGACTTCAGCGCCTCGTGGGCCGGCAAGCTGAAGATGATGCTCCAGTCGGGGGCGATTCCGGTGATTCTGCTGATCATCGCGGCGAAATCCGGCCGGCCGGAGGGCGCCAGCCTGTCGACTATCCAGATCCTCGCCTGGGCGACCACCCTCGTCACCATCTGGTCCGCCCTGCCCTACATCACCCGGGCGATCGCGGTCGGCCGGAGCGGGGGCGTCGGGGGGGCCCGGGGCGTGGATGGCCCGACAAGCGCCGAGGGGAGGGGGCCGGCGTGAGCAGGGTGGCGGTCGCGATGCTGACGACCTTCGGGCTGGGGTTCATGCGCCCCGCCTCGGGGACCTGGGGGTCGGCGCCCCCGGTCGGGGTTGCCGCGGCGATCCTGATGGGGGGGGCGCTGCTGCATCCCGCCGGGCCGGCAGTCGAGCCCGGCCCCGCGGCCGCCTGGCCGGGGGCAACCTGGGCAATCTATCACGTGACGCTCGGCGCCATCTGCCTGCTCTTCAGCGCGGCCTGCATCCTGTGGGGGAGCTTCGCGGAGACGCGCTTCCACCGGAAGGACCCCAGCGAGGTGGTCGCGGACGAAACGGCCGGGCAGTGCATCCCACTCATGCTCCTGCCCGCCACCGTGGTGCAGACGCCCCTGCACGCCGCGGCGACGCTTGCGGGCGTGTTCGTGCTGTTCCGGATCCTGGACATCATCAAGCCGTGGCCCGCGGGCCGCCTGCAGGCGCTCCCGGCAGGCTGGGGAATCCTGATCGACGACCTGCTCGTGGGCGTCCAGGGGCTGGTGATCGTGCAACTCGTCACCCGCTGGCTGCTGTGAAAAAGTTCAAAGTTCAAATCGGAGGGGGAGGCGCCGGGCCCACCACTCGTCTCCGCGGCATCGCCTTTAGTTGAACTTTGGACTTTGAACGTTGAACTTTTTCACTTTCACAACAGCCAGCGCGTGACGATCTG
>CAYMJK010000233.1:0-4664 GCA_964390535.1 uncultured Phycisphaeraceae bacterium
ACTGACCTCAGAGCAGGTCAGTGGCACGGGAGGCCACGCCGAGCATCCGGCGTTGGGGGCTGGACATGGCGAGTTCGGGGAGTTCCCGGCGTGGGGCGAAGCGGCTCTCGACGGCGCCGCGCTGCAGCGCGGCCTCCAGCAGGGCGCGGGCGGCCCCGTTTGCGCGCGGGGCGAGCCATGGGCGGAACAGCAGGCGGCGGTGGGTTGCGAGGAACTCGAACGGCGGCTGCGCCTCCAGGCCTTCGACGCCGAGCCATCGCTGGATGCGCTGGCGCCCGATCGGCCGGCCGACGCCAGGCATCTCGAGCGTGGGCGCCTGCCACATGCCGCCCCAGAGGCCGCGATCGGGGCGGCGGTCCACCAGCACGCGGCCGCGGCCGTCGGTGAGGATGATGCTGGCGCAGCGAATGACCTGCCGGGCGGCGGGCGCCTTCGGGGTCGGGATGCGATCCTGCGTTCCTGCCGCACGGGCGCGGCAGGCGCGGGCGACTGGGCAGGCGCTGCAGTCGGCGGCGCGAGGCCGGCAGGTCACGGCGCCAAGCTCCATCAGCCCTTCGTTCAGGAGGGCGGGCCCGCCGGCGCCTGCGGCGGCCTTGACGAGCGACGCAGCCCGCTCCCAGAGCCAGCGCTGGGTCGCCGGGTCGTCGGCCGGCGCCTCCCGCCCGTCGATGCGCAGGAGGACGCGGGCGACGTTGGCGTCCACGATGGGTTCGGGGGCGCCGAAGCAGATGGAGGCGATGGCGCCGGCGGTGTAGCGCCCGACGCCGGGGAGGGCCCTCAGGGCCTCGACATCGGGTGGGATGGCGCCGGCGTGGTTGTGCACAATGGCCCGGGCCGCGGCGTGCAGGAGGCGAGCCCGGCGGTAGTAGCCCAGGCCGGTCCAGGCGGCCAGCGCCTCCTGCTCGCTTGCCGCGGCGAGGGCTCGGGCGGTGGGGAAGCGGGCCATGAACGGCTCGAAGCGCTCGGCCACCCGGGCGACCTGGGTCTGCTGGAGCATGGCCTCGCTGACCAGCGCCCGCCATGGGTCGCGCACCTCGCCGGGCGCCGGGCGCCAGGGGAGGTCGCGGCCGCTGGCCTGGAACCAGCGGATGATCGCGCCGGCGAGGCGCCGGTCGCTGGCGGCCCCGGTCATGGCCGATCCGCCTCGATCGCGGCCTTCGCCGCCCCCCGGATGGGGCCCCAGGGGGCCTCGGGCCGCTTGCCGACGGTGATGAAGGAGGTATGGATCAGCACGTTGGTCACGCCGTCGATGGCAAAAAGGGCTTCGGCAAGCGGATCTCCGGCCGCGTCGGCGGCCGAGAGGCAGGAGCGGGGCGGCCCGCCGGAGCCTCCCTCGGTGACGATCTTCAGCGCGTTGGGGTTGGGGGTGGGCTCGAAGCTGACGATCCGCAGGCCCATCGGTCGATCCCGCTGATACTCGGTCCGGCGCGGAGACGGTAGACTCCCGCCGGGCCGCCGGCGCCTGGCCCGGAGATCCACCCGCTTGAGCATCTTCTCCGGCATTCAGAACATGTTCGATCGAGCGCTGTCCTACCGCTGGTGGGAGGTCGCGGTCGAGTTGGTGATCATCTGGCTGGTGGTGTACGCCGCGATCCGGTTCGTGCAGGGGACGCGGGCGGCGGGCGCCATCAAGGGGCTGTTGGCGCTGACCCTGTTCGTCTTCGTGCTGACGCTGCTGCCGACCGCCATCGGCGCGACCGACGCCTTCCAGCGGCTGCAGTATCTGTTCGACCGTGTGCTCGGGTTCGTGGCCCTCGGGCTGGTGGTCGTCTTCCAGCCGGAGCTGCGCCGGGCCCTGACGCGACTCGGCGAGGCGCCGTTCTTCCGATCGACCCCCGGCGAGATCGCCCAGGTGATCGATTCGGTGGTCGAGGCGGCGGCGTACCTCAGCAAGGCGAAATTCGGCGCCATCGTCGTCCTGGAGCGCCAGGCCCGGCTGGACACGCTGGTCGAAGGGGGCACCCGCCTCGACGCCAAGGTTTCCAGCCGCCTGCTTCAGACGATCTTCTTCCCATCCACCGCGCTGCACGACCTTGCGGTCATCATCCGCGGGGCGACGATCCACGCGGCCGGCGTGCAGTTGCCGATGGCCGACGCCGCCGACATGCCCGACCCGCGCCTCGGGGCCCGGCATCGCGCTGCGGTCGGGCTCACCAAGGAGTGTGACGCCCTGGTGGTCATCGTGAGCGAGGAGACGGGTCTCATCCGGCTCGTGGAGCGAGGGCGTCTGTCCGACGGCCTGAGCGCCGATTCCCTGCGGGAAGAGCTGACGAAGCGCCTGCAGCTCGAAACCACCGAAGCCGACGGCGACGAGCCCGGCAAGGCGTCCGCCGACGCGAAGGAGGAGGCGTGAAAGCCCGCTGGCAGTCCATCATCGGCGCCGCGATCGTGGCGCTGCTCGTCTGGTTCTTCGCCGAGGGGCGGAGCCTGATCACGGTGACGCACACGGCCGCCGTCGAGTTGGTTTCCCCGGAAGGGGGCAGGCGCGTCGTCTGGCGGCTGCCCGATGGCGAGGACGAATTCGAGATCTCGCTCACCCTCACCGGTTCCACCGCGGCCCTCGATGAGCTGGCGCGCCAGCTCCAGACCCCGATCCCCCTCGCCCCCGGCGCCGAGCTTCCCGCCGAAGTGAACGATCATCAGGTCGATCTCGTCAACGCGCTGCGCGACAGCGACGTGTTCGCCAACAGCGGGATCGAGATCGTCAGCGTCGAGCCGCCCCTGGTGCGCATCCGCGTCGATGAACTCGTTCAGCGCCAGGTGCGCGTGGCGCCGCAGGTCGCCGGCGCCGAGCTCGATGGCGCCCCCTCCGCCAGCCCGGACACGGTCACCGTCACCCTCCCGCGCGGCGTCGCCGATGCGCTCATCCTTCCGGACGGCGCCGTCGTCGCCCCGGTCGGCCCCGAAAGCCTGTCGCAGCGCTCCGGGCAGATGACGATCACCGGCGTCCGCATCGTTCCCCCATCCGCCTGGCGCGACGCCAACCGGCTGACCATCTCGCCGCAGGCCGTGGATGTCACGTTCACCCTCCGCGACACGATCCGCCAGACGACCCTGAAGCAGGTCCCGGTCTACATCTCGATCCCCGCGGGGCAGCAGGGGGCGTGGGGGGTGACGATCGCGCCCGATCAGCAGTATCTGCGGGATGTGACCGTCCGCGGCCCGAGCGAGGTCATTGCCCGGATCGAGAGCGCAGAAACGCCGGTGGTGGCCACCATCAAGCTCACTCCGGAGAACCTGACGGAGGGCCCGGCGGCGCGCGAGGCCGCCTTCGTCGGCGACTGGGCCGGGTCGCTGGAGTTCACGGCGCCGAGCCGGCGGGTGGAGTATGAACTCCGGCGTCTCGATGGGGGGGGCGGCGGGGCGAGCCTGCCGCCACAGAGCGGGTCGTAGCGGCGGGAGTTGGTTGCGCGGGGGCGCGGCGTCGAAGGGCGGGCCCAGGCCTGAGACGGGAGACTCGGCGGCGTCGGGCGGCTATCCTTCGACCCCCCGCGCCAGGCCCGTCCCGGCCCGGCTCGCACGGGGCGCCCTGCGGCGTCGATTTCATCCGCTCCCAGCCCCCTCAGGCGCCCCTTTGAGCGCCCCGCGAGAGGACCCGACAGTGAAGATCAAGACTGACGAAATCGCCAGCGTGATCAAGCAGGAACTGGCCCAGTACGCCGACCAGCTCGAGGTTTCCGAGGTTGGTCGGGTGATCGAGGTCGGCGACGGCATCGCGCGGATCTACGGCCTGGCCAAGGCCATGGCCGGCGAGCTCGTCGAGTTCCAGACCAGCGACGGGGCGGTGATGGGCCAGGTGATGAACCTGGAGACCGACACCGTCGGCTGCGTCATCTACGGCGATTACCTCTCCGTGAAGGAGGGCGATCTGGTGAAGGCCACCGGGCGCCTGCTGGAGGTTCCCGTTGGCGAGGCCCTGCTCGGGCGCGTGGTCGATCCCCTCGGCCGGCCGATCGACGACGGGCCGGAGATCGACACCACCGAGACGCGGAAGATCGACATCATCGCCCCCGGCATCGCCGAGCGGCAGCCGGTGACCGAGCCGCTGCAGACGGGCATCAAGGCGATCGACGCGATGATCCCGATCGGCCGCGGGCAGCGCGAGCTGATCATCGGCGACCGCAAGACGGGCAAGACGGCGGTGGCGCTGGATGCCATCATCAGCCAGAAGCTGTACTGGGGGACGCCGGAGGCGGTCGTCTGCATCTACGTCGCCGTCGGCCAGAAGGAGTCCACGGTTGCGGGCGTCGTCGAGACGCTGCGCAAGCACGGGGCAATGGACTACACGATCGTGGTCAACGCCTCGGCCGCGGACCCGGCGCCGATGCAGTACATCGCGCCGTACGCCGGGTGCGCCATGGGCGAGTACTTCATGTGGCAGGGCAAGCAGGGCAAGACTCCGAAGCACGCCCTGTGCATCTATGACGATCTCTCGAAGCAGGCCGTGTCGTATCGGCAGTTGTCGCTGCTGCTTCGCCGGCCGCCGGGGCGCGAGGCGTATCCCGGGGACGTGTTCTACCTGCACAGCCGCCTGCTGGAGCGGGCGACGAAGCTTTCCAACGAGAACGGCGGCGGCAGCCTGACGGCGCTGCCGGTGATCGAGACGCAGGAGGGCGACGTCTCCGCCTACATCCCGACGAACGTGATTTCGATCACCGACGGGC
>CAYMJK010000234.1:0-4920 GCA_964390535.1 uncultured Phycisphaeraceae bacterium
GGTCTGCACCTGCCCGCAGCGATGATGGGCGGCGCGGGCCGTGGCGCCGGTGGCGCAGGCGTCTCGCGTGTGCGATTCCCCGCCGCGCGATGGCTCGGGATCGCCGGCTCGGCCATCACACTGATCGCGATCTTTGCCACCGGCACGCGCGGGGCCTGGCTCGCCGCGGCAGGGCTCGTGGTGATCGTGGGGGTGGTCGCGCTCGTGCGCGCGCCGGGGGCGCTGACCTGGAAGCGGGCGGGGATCGGCCTTGCCGCGGCGGGCGCGATCGCGGCCGGGGCGTGGCTGCTGGCGGGCGACGCCATCGGCGGGCGGGCCCGCGAGGCGCGGCAGGAGATCGCGCGCGCAATGGAGGGCGACTACGGAACGTTCACCGGGCAGCGGATCCTCATGGCCCGGTGGGCCGCCGAGGCCTTCGGCGTCAGGCCCGTCGTGGGCGTGGGGGCGGGCGGCTACAAGGCGTGGGTGGATCCCCGCCTTGGGGCGGAGTCGGGGCCCGAGGGCGGGGTCGGGCCTCACGCGCACAACACCCCCCTGCATGTCGCCGCGACCACGGGCGCTGTCGGGCTGGCGCTGTTCGCACTGGCGTGGGTGGTGGCCATCCGCGCGGGGATGCGCGGTGACCTGGCACAAGGCACGAAGCACGAAGCACGAAGCTCACATCCGCAGGCAACAGAAGGCGCCGCGAGGGAGTGGCGCGGCGGCCGCTGGCGCGGGTATGACCTGGGGCCCGCGTGCGCGCTGGTGGGGCTCGTCCTCGCCGGCGCCACGGATGTGGTGCACATCAACGCGCAGACGGCAGCGATGTGGCTGGCGCTGGTCTCGCTCTGTCCCGTGATGCGTCTGCGGCGGACTCAGCAGGACCTGTAGGTCCCAAAGGTCCTATGAGGCAGTCTGCCGCGGGATCGTTCCGGCCCCAACGCCGCCCCTGCCCCCGCCACGCCTACCGTCGCCACGATGCCCGTCCAGAGACTCATCGACGCGATGGAGGAGATCGCCCCGGCGCGATACGCCGAGCCGTGGGACAATGTCGGCCTGCTCCTGGGCGATCCCGCGGCGCCGCTTTCCGGGTCGATCCTGCTGACCATCGACCTCACGGAGCGCGTGCTGGAGGAGGCGGTCGAGGCGGGCGCCTCGGCGATCATCGCCTATCACCCGCCCATCTGGGTGCCGCTCAAGCGGCTCACCACCGGCGACACGCGCCAGCGGATGCTGCTGACCTGTGCCGCCCGCGGCATCGCCATCTACTCCCCGCACACCGCGCTGGATGCCGCCCCCGGCGGCGTCACCGACTGGCTGTGCGAGGCCCTGAGCGCCTCCGACGAGCCCGGCCGCATCGCCGGCGACTGCCGCGCGCTGGAGCCGCACGCCCGGCTGACGCCGACGCAGGAGCTCAAGCTCGTCACCTTCGTGCCGCCGGATCACGCCGACGCCCTGCGCAGCGCCCTGGCGACGGCGGGCGCCGGGATCATCGGCGCCTACACGCAGTGCTCGTTCAACGTCCCCGGCTCGGGCACGTTCTTCGGCGACGAAGACACGACCCCCGCAGTCGGCGAGCGCGGGCGGCTGGAGCAGGTCGCGGAGATCCGGCTCGAGATGGTGTGTTCCAGGGCCGCCCTGCCGATCGCGATCGAGACCCTGCGACGCTTCCATCCATACGAGGAGCCGGCGGTCGATGTGTATGAACTGGTCGCGAGCCCGGAGCGCTCCGTCGGGGCCGGGCGCCGGGTCACGCTGGATCAGCCGGCAACCCTGCGCGAACTCGGCGAGCGGATGAAGGAGCGTGTCGGCTGCCCCGTGGTGAAACTGGCCGCGGCAGGGAGCGCCGATTCCGACGCCCAGGTGCGGATGGTCGGGGTCTGCCCCGGCGCTGGCGCCTCGCTGGCGCCCGCGGCGGCCCGCGAGAACTGCGAGGCCTTCGTCACTGGCGAGATGAAGCACCACGAGGTGCTGGAGCACGTTCAGGCGGGTATGTCCATCCTGCTCGGCGGCCACACCGCCACCGAACGCGGCTACCTGCCGCGACTGGCCGAGCGGCTGCGCGCGGCACTGCCCGGCGCGCAGGTCGCAGTGAGCGCGCGAGACCGCAGCCCGCTGATCCCGCTCTGAACTCAGCCCCCGTCCGGCGACAGGTCGACCTCGCCGCGGGCGTCGAACCCGACGCTGGGGCGCGACAGCCTCGCGTCGAACAGCGACTGCGCCAGCGCCCCCGGCGTCAGATAGCGCATCTGCCCGCGCAGCCGGTAGGTCGCCACGCGCCCGGGCGCCGCCCCCTCCGCGCCGCCCGGCGCACCCGGCGCCACGGGAACCGCCGCCGGAAGCCGCAGCGTCTGCGTGCCCTCCCGCCGCAGCGTCGCCTCGCCCCAGCGCCGCCCCTCGAAGACCCGCTCGCCATCGAGCCACAGCTCGTAATCGATCGTCAGCAGCGGAAGTTCGAACGGGTTCGGGTTCGTCGCAAACAGGACGAACTCCAGCGCGTAGCCGTCCTCCGTGTGCGCGCGCGCCTGCTCCGCCGCGACCTCAAGCTGCGGCGGTGTGTGACACCCGCCGAGCACGGACACGAGCCCCAGACCAGGCACCAGCAGGATGAACATCGCTCGCTGCACCCGCGAGTGTACGGCTCGCAGGCCCGACCCGGCGCCCCCGCCCCCGCAGGCGCTACGGCGTAAAGGCCACCCAGCGCCCGCCGCTCAGTTCCGGCATCTCCGCGAGGCGCGGGCCGATCTGAGCCATCTCCTCGCTGTAGATCATCCAGCGCATCATGAGCCACCACAGGACCGCGAAGCAGACCCAGGCCCCCGCCTCGCCCGCCCACGACCGCCTCGCGGCGTAGAGGATCCACACCCCTACGCCGACGGTCAGCCCCTTCCACAGCAGCAGCGCCGCCGGGGAGTTGAGCCCCATGATGAGCCGGGCGATCGGGTTCCCCTCGATCATCCCGGCGCTGGTCAGGTGGGTCGTTGTCAGGTACAGATCCGCGGCGCTGAAGACCAGCACCGCCGCCAGGAGCGCCAGGACTCGGCGCCCCCGCGCCTCCGGCGTCCACAGCAGCCCCAGGGGCCGCCAGCCACTCACCGCCGCCTCCCCCATGGTCGATCTCCCTCCAGCGGGCAGATCGACAGCCCCCGCAGGCCGCATGAGGCGCCCCGCGGCCACGGCGCCACTAGACTGTGATGCTGGATCGGATGCGCCGCCCGCGCCGGATCCGCGGGTCGCACGGAGGCAACGATGCGTCGACTGGCAACGACTGTGACGCTTGCAATGGCCGCCCTGGTCGCGGCCCCTGTCGCGCGCGCGCAGACCGAGAATCCCGTCTACGTAGATGACTCACCCGCGGCCCAGAGCACCCTCGACACCCTCGCCAGCCTCATCGCCGCCGAGAACCTCGGCGAGGCCGTCCGCTCGCTCCAGGCCCTCCTCGATGACGAGCCCGATCGGCTCCTCCCCGTGCCGGGCGAGCCCCTCCTCTTCGTCAGCGTCCGCCAGCGCGTGCACGAAGCGCTGCTCGAAGACCCGCGCCTCCTCGACGCATACCGCGCGCGCATCGGCCCCGTGGCGCAGCGCCAGCTCGAGGCCGGCGCCTTCCGCGCGGTCGAGCGCAGCGCGCTGCTCACCCGCGCCGGCTTCGAAGCGGCGCTGCGCCTCGCCCAGTGGCAGATGGAATCGGGCCACTTCCATGGCGCGGCACGAACCCTCGAGCAACTCGAGCGACACCCTGACCGCGCCGGCGCCCAGGCCGACGCTGCCGCGGACGCCGCGCAGCTCATGGGTGAACTCACCCGGTACTTGCCCGAGCCCGACCTCATCGCCCGCGCCCAGCGCTGGCAGCGCGAGGCGGCGCAGCCCGCCATGGCTCCGCCTGAGCCCGTCGCCTGGCCGCAGCGCGCCGGGCGCCGCGGCGTCTCTCCTTGGGGCACAGCTCCGCCGCTGAACACCGGCGCCTTCGAATCGGCGCCCTTGTGGTCCGAGCCGCTCGACGAAGCGGCGGACGCCATGTCGCCCGCCGAAGCCGAGCGCCTCGCCGGCCTCGGCCGCTGGATCTTCCCCGCCGCCACCGAAAACCTCATCCTCGTCAACGACGGCCTCTCCGTCACCGCCCGCGATCGCGTCACGCTCCGCGAAATCTGGCGCTTCGAGCCCGACCCGCCCCCATGGGTCGGCCTCTACGAGCCCGCCGCCATCCGCGACGCCACCCGCCTCAGCGACAAGTCCGACCATCTCGTGGACGACCCCGTCAGCGTCACCATTCACGAGGATCTCGCCCTCGCCGTCACCGGCGTCTCCAACAACCGCGGCGACCGCGATGGCGACCCGAGCATCCACGCCCTCCGCCTCGAGGATGGCGCCCCCCTGTGGTCCACGCTCCTCCAGCGCGACCTCCCGGGCATGACGCTCGCCAACACCACCGGCCAGATCGTCGTGCAAAGCGGCGTCGCGGTCGTCAGCCTGCTCAAGGCAAGCCAGGCCGGGCGCCTGACCACCTTCTACCTCATCGGCCTTGATGTCCGCTCCGGGGCGATCCTCTGGGTGCGCTCGGTCGCCTCGGCGGCCCGGCTCACCATGCGCGGGGCCAACTTCGCCCCCGGTGTCGGCGCCGGCGAACGCGGCGTCGTCTACTGGGGCGACGCCCTCGGCGTCCTCGGCGCCTTCGAGGCCGCCACCGGCCGCCCCCTATGGGTCCGCAAGATTCCCTGGCCCGAGATCGTCCGCAGCGGACAGTCCGATCTTCCGTGGGAGGCGGGCGGCCCTGTCGTCGTCGGCGACTGGCTCTTCCTCGTCGCCCCGTCCACCGGCGAGGTCATGAAGCTCGACCGCCACTCCGGCGGCCTGCTCGGCGCGCAGGAAGGCGCCCTCCTCGGCGGCCCGAGGTACCTTCTGGCAGTCGGCGGGCGCATCGCCGCCATCAGCCGCGACCGCGCC
>CAYMJK010000235.1:0-6991 GCA_964390535.1 uncultured Phycisphaeraceae bacterium
CCGGATGCCGAGGATGTCCGCGCTGCCCGCCCGCGTCACCAGGTCGTGCCCGGCCGCGGCAACGGGCTGGGCCTCGATCGTAAACCCCGCGCCTTGCAACAGTTCCACCGCATCCGGGTGGACCCGCTCCAGCAGCAGCGCGCGGCGGGTTTCAGCAGCGGCAGAAGGCGCCATGCGGGAGCGTAGCCAGCGGGGCAGGCGAGCAGCCTGCCGGGACGCCAGTGGGGCAGGCTCGCAGCCTTTGCGCGGCCAAGAGTGGGGCAAGCCTTGCAGCCTGCAGGCGGGGGTCTTCCTTGCCTCAATTCCGTTTCACTGACTCGATCTCCGCGCCTCCGCGCCTCCGCGTGAGCCACCCGACAGCCGTCTGTTGGTCCGCCCCCCCGCCAGCCGATACTTCCCCCCGTGAATGTCTTCCTCAACGGC
Source organism: uncultured Phycisphaeraceae bacterium (assembly GCA_964390535.1). Taxonomy (GTDB): domain Bacteria; phylum Planctomycetota; class Phycisphaerae; order Phycisphaerales; family UBA1924; genus CAYMJK01. The sequence goes on from CAYMJK010000235.1 coordinate 424, forward strand.
GAAATCCTTCCCGCACACCAGGCCCGGATCGGCGTGTTCGACCGTGGCTTTCTCTTCGGCGACGGCGTCTATGAAGGCCTCCGCGCCTTCGACGGCTGCCTCATGAGCCCCGCCCGCCACGTCCAGCGCTTCGGCGCCGGCCTCCGCGAGGCCCACATCGCCTGGGACGCCTCCGAACTGGAGGAGATGAGCAGCGCCCTCCTCCAGGCCAACGGCCTGCGCGACGCGTTCGTCTACTGGCAGGTGACCCGCGGCGTCCCCGCCGAGGGCCAGCCTCTCCGCTCCCGCGTGGCCGCCGGGCCGATGACGCCCACCGTCTTCGGATACGCCGCGCCCCTCCCCGGCCTCACCGGCTACGCCGAACCGCCGAAAGTGCGCAGCCGCATCGTCGCCGACCCCCGCTGGAAGCGCGGCCACCTCAAGAGCGTCTCCCTCCTCGGCAACGTCCTCGCCGCCATGGAGGCCGTCGATCACGGCGCCGACGACGCCCTCATGGTCTCCGGCGGCCTCGTCTGCGAGGGATGCGCCACCAACGTCTTCCTGGTCCTGCCCGATGGCGAGATCGCCACCCCCGCCCTCGACAGCGTCAGCATCCTCGGCGGCGTCACCCGGGCCCGCATCCTCGACCTCGCCCCCGAGATCGTCGAGCGGCCCGTGAAGACCTCCGAGCTCGCCGCCGCCACCGAGATCATCCTCGTCGGCACCACCGCGATGGTCAGTTCCATCGTCGAACTCGATGGCCGCCCGGTCGGCGACCGAACCCCCGGCCCCGTCGCCCGCCGCCTGCTCGCCCTCTTCGTGGACGAATGCCAGGAGCAGATCGCCCAGCGCATGTCCGCCGGCGCCGCCGCCTGAGCCGATGTGCCACCGATGTCGGCTTTGTGACATCGGTGCTCCGGGGTTGCGCCCGCCCGCGCTACGGCACAATCTTCAGCACCCGCCCCCCCTTGAGGTCGAGGATGTAGAGCTCGCCTGCCGCATCCTGTGCGAACGAACTGATCGCAAGCGCAGCGCCCCCTTCCCCGAACCCCGCCTGCATCGCCTCGTGCTCGGCCACATCGTCCGCCCGCCCCTCGCGCAGGCGGAATGACCAGATCTGCCCGGTCATGAAGTCCGCGAAGATGTACCGCTCCCGCAGCCGCGGCACAGCCTCCCCCTCATAGAAGTACCCGCCCGTGACACTCGCCACCGGGCTGTGCCGATACACCCACACCGGCGGCTCGAAGCCGCGCTCGCGATGCTCGGCGTCAGCAAGCTGCGGCGGGTCGTCCGCGCGGCGGCGCCCGGGCTTGAACTCGGCCCGGCCCTCCATCACGTTCCACCCATAGTTCTCGCCGCCCTTTGAATCCGCCGGTTGGAGGTGGATGTCCTCGTAGCGGTTCTGCCCGACATCGGCGATCCACAGCCGCCCCTGCGCGTCGAACTCGTACCGCCACGGATTGCGCAGCCCATACGCCCAGATCTCGCCGCGGGCGGCATCGCGATCCAGGAACGGGTTGTCGCGCGGGATGGCGTAGTGCCGCGTGTCATCCTCCGGATACTCGTCCTGCATCGGGTCGATGCGGAGCATCTTGCCCAGCAGCGTGTCCAGCCGTTGGCCGGCGCCGTGCGGGTCGTTGGCGTCCCCACCGTCGCCCGTCCCAATCCACAGCATGCCATCGGGTCCGAACCGCAGGCTGCCGCCGTTGTGATTGCCGTACGGCTGGTCGATCGTGAGGATCACCAGTTCCGAGGCGGGGTCGGCGTTGTGGGCGTCGGCGGCCGTGAGCCGCGATACGTGTGTCGTGCCGCGAGCGCCGGTGTAGTTCACGTAGAAGTGACGGCTCTCGGCATAATCCGGGGCGAAGGCGATCCCCAGCAGCCCGCGCTCCCAGTTGCTGCCCGGGCCGGTGAAGTTCTCCCGGTCGACCTCGAAGAACGGCTGTTCGAGAAGCTCCCCATCCTCGATGATCGCGATCGTCCCGCGCTGCTGCACCACATAGAACCGCGAGGGATCCGTCGGATCCTGCGCCATATCCACCGGCATCCGCAGCCCTTCGACCCAGACCTCCGTCCGCTGCGCGGCCGCGCCGTCGGCCAGCAGACCGGTCATCAGAAGCATCGCGAGCATGACCGGCGCGGGATGGGGCAGTATCGTCATGCCCGCACTGTATCAGCCCGCCCCGGCTTCCCGGTGAGCCGGTACCACGGCCCCATCGCCCCGAGATCCAGCGTCGGCCGAAGCGCCCGCGCCAGCGCCGGCCGCATCATCGCCTCCGCCGCAAGCCGGCACGCCGGAAGCCGCATCCGCAGCCGCGCCCGATACCGCCGGCCAAACTCCGCCTGCGCGCGCGCCAGCGCCCCGCTCGACACATCCCCATCGCCCAGCACATCGACCAGCGCCCGCGCACTCCACAGCGCCAGCCCGATCCCCTCCCCCCCGACAGGATCAACCGCCGCCGCCGCGTTGCCGATCCGGAAAGACCGCGCATGCCCCGGCGCCACATACCCGCTCCGCGCCACCGGGCACGCCAGCCATCCCGCGTCGCCTGCTGGATGGCCTCCTGGGTGGCCCGCCGCTCCGCGGCGGCTGTCTGGGCGCCCTCTGCCTCCGGCCGGGGTCGGTTCGGTCAGCATCCGCAACACGCCGTCCCCAGCTGTCTGTGGATTCACCCGATCCGCCGCGGAGCGGCGGGCTACCCAATCGCGCCTCGCCACCAGCGCGCACGTGGACCACCCCCCCTCGACATCGAGGCGCCCGATATACGCCCCGCGCGCCGCGCGCAGCCGCACCACCCCCGGATCCGGCGCCTCCGCCCGGTATTGCCGCTTGAACGCCACCAGCCGCCGGTCGCACGGAACAGGCCCCGCCGGATCATGCCGCCCCGCGCCATCCGCGTGAATGACGATGTCGCAGCCGACCTCGCCGCCGCCCCCGCCGTCTGCGCGCACAATCACGCCCTCGCCCCCGTATCGAACCGCGCGCACGATCGCCGGCGCCATCACCCGCGCCCCCGCCTCCCGCGCCCGCTCCAGCAGCGCCTGATCCAGCGCCCCCCGCGACAGCGCCCACCCCGCCCGCGGCATGCGCCACCGCGTCTGGCCCGCGCCCGCCTCGATCGCGACCTCCCCGCAGCGCTGCGCGCCCAGCCCCTCCAGATCGCGCGCGCAGATCAGCGCCTCCAGCAGATCCGTCGCCGCCGGGCTGATGAACTCCCCGCACACCTTCGCCCGCGGAAACCGCGCCTTCTCGAAGATCGTGACTTCCCACCCCGCTCGCGACAGCAGCCCCGCCGCGGCCGACCCCGCCGGCCCCGCGCCGATGATGGCGCACGATGGCCTCACGTCCACGCGCCCGGCTTCTCCCCCGCGACCACGAACCGCCCATGCAACACGTTCGTGCGCACCGTGCAGTAGTCCAGCCCCACGCGCCGCGCGATGTCCCGCGCCTCCCGCTTGCTGAATGATGCCCGCACGCTCGCCCGCGCATCGTGCCGCAGCATCTCCGGCTGCGGCGCCGTGATCAGGTGCGTCACCGCGTACACCGCCCGCTTGCGCAGCAGATCGTTCCACACCACGCCCGCCGTCGTCAGCCGGTCCATGATCCGCAGCACCGTGAGCACCTCGATCTCCGGCAGATGGTGCAGAAACATCCCCGCGTGCGCGTAATCGAACGACCCCGGCTCATACCGGTCCATGAGCCGCAGCGCGTCTGCCTGCACCAGTTCGATCCGCCGCGACGCCTCCGGCCGCTCCCCGAGGTGCTCCCGGGCCGCCGCCAGCGTCTTCGGATGCACATCCACCGCGGTGATGCGCAGGTCGTGGCCCGCCCCCGCCGCCCACTCCGCCGCCGCCGCCGGGATGTCCGCCGAGCCGGTCCCGATGTCGATCAGCCGGATCGGCCGCCCCTTCGGCCACCGCGCCGACCACCGCCGCAGCCGGCCCACGAGAGCCTCGGTCCCGCCCAGCCGCCGATTGATCGCCCGGATGAAGGCGAGGGAATGATGCAGATCCGGCTCCCGGACGTCCGGATCATCGATGAACTCGGATGTCAGCACGCGCTGCATCGCCGATCCTATGGGTAGCCGCAAGCACAGGGTGGGCTGGCTTGCCCTCCGAGCAGTATGAGGAGACGACAATCCGCCTCCGCCTCGACCCCCGGCAGGGGCTACCCCCACCCGTATAATGCTCGCGTGCCCCGGCAGACGGTCATCGAGCCTCGACCCGCCGGCGCGGCGTCCGAGGCGGCGCCCGCCCCCAACACCCAGACTGCCGCCCGGATTGACGCCCCACCCCACGCCGCGGCTGATGCCACCCCCGACGCCCCCGGCGATACCCCGCCGCCCGCCCCCCGCGAGCCGGTCACCCTGCGCACCCTCCGCCGCATGGCCGAGCGCGGCGAACCCTTCGCGTGCCTGACAGCCTCCGACGCGACGACCGCCCGCTGGCTCGCCCGGGCCGGCGTCCACCTGCTGCTCATGCCCGACAGCGCCGCCGAGACCATCCTCGGCTTCCCGCGCACCATCTTCATGCCGCTGGACCTCTCGATCGCCCTCACCGCGGCCGTCAAGCGCGGCGCCCCGGATGTCGTCGTCATGGGCGACATGCCCTTCCTCAGCTATCAGACCAGCGACGAGGAGGGCGTCCGCAACGCCGGCCGCTACCTCACCGAGGGCCACGCCGACATCGTGAAGATGGAACTGGATGCCAGCTTCGCCCCGCTCGTCGAGAAGCTCGCGCGTGCGGGGATTCCCGTATGCGCCCACGTCGGCCTCAAGCCGCAGCACGTCCTCAAGGCCGGCGGGTATGTCGCCGCCGGGCGCACCGCCGAGGACGCTGCCCGCGTCGTGGCGGATGCCGTCGCCCTGGAGCGGGCCGGCGCCGTGATGCTCCTGGTCGAGGCCGTGCCTGACGAGGTGACCAAGCGCATCGTCGAGGAGACGACCGTCCCGCTTATCGGCATCGGCGCCGGGACGGCCTGCCATGGCCAGATCCTCGTTGTTCAGGATCTGCTCGGAATGACCGACCATCCCCCGCGGTTTGCCGAGGCGGCGGCCGCGCTCGGGCCGGCAATCCGGACCGCGGGCGTCGAGTGGGTCCGCCGCGTGGCGGCAGGGAATATCGGCGGTCAGCGGTACAGCATGCCCGAACCCGAATCCGAACGGTTCGGGCGCGCGAAAGGATAAGGAGACGGGCGCCACCCGGCGCCGATGATTCCAGCAGGTCTGAACGGGATGGATCCGGAAGAATCGTGGGAGGCGGGATGCCGCGCTCGGCAGCGGCCCAAGGAGTACCCCCGCATGCGGAAGTTCGTGAGCTTTGGACCGGCCCTGGCGGCGATGACCGCCGCGCTGATCGCCCTCGTCATCGCCCCGGCGCTGGTGCGCCGCGTCAGCGACGCCCACACCGAGGCCCGCGTGATGCTGGCCCGCCAGTCCCTGGATGAGGATGACATTCTCGAGCGCATCAACCGCGCCACGCGCAACATCGCCCACGCGATGGAGCCCTCCGTCGTCCACCTGACCGCACACACCGGCCGCTTCAGCAGCAGCTCCGGCTCCGGCTGGATCTATGACGACGCCGGCCACCTGATCACCAACGCCCACGTCGTCGGCTCCTCCGATCGCATGCAGGCGCAGTTCTTCAACGGCCGCCTCGAAATGGCGGATGTCATCGGCGTCGACGTCTACACCGACATCGCCGTGCTCCGCGTGGACAACGCCGCCGGCCTCGTCCCCGCCCGCCGCGGCACGGGCGAACGGCTGGCGCAGGGCGACCGCGTCTACGCCTTCGGCTCCCCCTTCGGCTTCAAGTTCTCGATGAGCGAGGGGATCGTCTCCGGCCTCGGCCGCAGCCCCCGCGTCGGCCTCTCCAGCGGCGGCTTTACGAATTTCATCCAGACGGACGCCGCGGTGAACCCCGGCAACTCCGGCGGGCCGCTGGTGGATGTCCGCGGCCAGGTCGTCGGCATGAACGTCGCCATCGCCACCGGGCGCAACGGCGGCACTGAGCCCATGGACCACTTCGAGGGCCAGAGCGCCGGCATCAGCTTCGCCATCCCGCTGGCCACCATCGAGAGCGTCGCCGACCAGATCATCGAGCGCGGCGAGGTCTCCCGCGGCATGCTCGGCGTGCGGATGGACGAGTTCTCCGCCACCGTCGGCGAGATCAACGCCTACGAAACCGGCGTGCCGGTCGGCCTGGTCAACGCCGGCAGCGCCGCCGAAGCCGCGGGCATCCTCCCCGGTGATGTCATCGTCGAGGTCGCCAGCCAGCCGACCCCCAGCGGCGACGTGCTGCGCTCGGTCGTGACCTCGCTGCGCCCCGGCTCCCCGGTCGAGGTGCGCATCTGGCGCGACGACGAATGGGCGAAGCTGCACGTGACGCTCGGGGAGTATCCCACCGAACTGCTGCGCAACGACATGCTCATGCGCAGCCTCGGCGAGCGCGGCATGGCCTTCAGCAGCGACCGCGCCGACCCCCTGCAGATCGGGGTGCGACCCCGGTCGCCGATGTTCGACGCCGGCTTCCGCAATGGCGCCTCCATCGTCGCGGTCGAGGATGTCCCCGTCAGCAGCGTCGAAGAGCT
>CAYMJK010000236.1:0-4377 GCA_964390535.1 uncultured Phycisphaeraceae bacterium
ACCTCGATCAGCGCCCCGACGATGACCAGGGCGATCGGAAAGTGCACCGCAACCACGTGAAGCCGCCCAAGCAGATGAAGCCACGCCTCGGCGTCGCCGGGTGTCCAGGCGGGGGCCGGCGCCGCGGCGGCGGCGTGTGCAACGGCAGCGAATTCGATCAGATCCATCGCGGGCCTCCGTGCCGGCGCCATCCCGGCATTCCGCTCGCTTCATCGGCGGAATACGGGCCATTTCTACCGGAAGTCGGGCGGGTGGCGCCCCCGGCCCCCTACTCCCCCACCGTCTTCTTCCGCCGCAGCACGTGGTGGTAGTGCTGGGCGAAGCGGTGGGCTTCGTCGCGGATGTGCTGGCAGAGGCGAAGGCCGAAGTTCTCGCGGCCGAGGCGGACCGGCTCGCTGCGCTGCTGGATGTAGATCAACTCCTCCTTCTTCGCGAGGCTGATGACCATCGGCGGTTTGACATCGAGCTGGTCGAAGGCCTCCATCGCGGCGTGGAGTTGACCGAGGCCGCCGTCGATGAGGATGACATCGGGGTACAGCTCTTCCCCGGCGCCGGCCTCGCGGTAGCGGCGGCTCACCACTTCGCGGATGGAGGCGTAGTCGTCGTTGCCACCATCGACCGAGCGGATGCGGTAGCGGCGGTACTCGTTCTTGAACGGGCGGCCATCGACGAAGCAGACCTTGCTGCCCACGGTCTCCCCGCCGGCGAGATGCGCGATGTCGATGCCCTCGATGCAGCGGATCGGCTGGTCCCAGCCGAGGGTCTTCTGCAGGCTGCGCAGGCCCTTCTGCGGATCGACGTAGCCGATCTCCGTCTCGGGCTGCCAGCCGGCGCGGCGGTCGGAGCGCTCGTCGAGCTTGCCGAGGGCGCGGATCTGGTCGCGCAGGGCGGCGGCCTGCTCGAACTCGAGCGCCTTGGAGGCCGCCTCCATCTCCTGGGTCATCTCGCGAACCATGGCGCTGCGCTTGGAGCCGAGGAAGCGGACGAAGCGATCGACATCGGCCCGATACGCCTCCTTCGGGAACTTCTCGGCGCACGGCGCCGTGCACTGATTGATGGCGTAGAGCAGGCAGGGGCGGAAGTGCCGGTTCTTCGGGTCGCCCAGGGCGATGTCCAGCCGGCAGGTGCGGAACTTGAAGACGCGCTGCAGGATCTGCACCGCCTCGCGCAGGGCGCCGACGTTGGTGAACGGGCCGAAGACGCGGGCGCCCTTGAGGTAGTCGATGCGCGGGTCGGACGGATTGCGCGAGATGAACACGCGCGGATAATCCTCCCGCTGCGTCACCACCAGATACGGGAACGACTTGTCATCCATCAGGCGGATGTTGAAGCGCGGGCGCAGGTCCTTGATCAGCCGGTTCTCGGTGAGCAGCGCCTCCCACTCGCCCTCGCACTCGAGGATCTCGAAATCCTGCACGAGATCCACGAGTTGCTCGTTCTTCAGCCCGAGTTCGGCGGAGGGGACGAAGTAGCTGCTCACGCGGTCCGGGAGGCGGGCCGCCTTGCCCACGTACTGCACCACGCCTGCGCCATCTTTGAGCAGGTAGACGCCAGGGACCGCGGGGAGGCCGCGGGCCTTCTTCAGCAGTCGGGCCATGCGATCCTGGCGAGTCTCGCCGGCGGGCGGGGTGGTGTAAGCCTCGGTCACCGCGAATATTAGGGAAGTGGCATGGGCTTCCAGCCCATGGCGCGGCTGCAAGACCGCTCTGCGTGGTTATGCGTTCGCCAGTCCAGGCGCGACCGGAGTTCACCGAATCCGGCCACCCCACGGGCTGGAAGCCCGTACCACCGCTAGCGCAGCAGCCTCGCGCAGATCGCCATTGCCTCGGCCTCGGCCGCCGCGATCGCCGGCGCCTCCACCAGCCACGGCTCGGGGATGGCCCACTGCGAGAACTCGGCGCCGAGCGCGGGCCGGACTGGCGCGTTGTGCGAATCGCTCTCGGCGAGCAAACGCTCCACATCCGGGCTGAGGATGAACTTCAGCAGCTCGAGCCCGCCCTCGCGGTTGGGCGCGCCCGCGATGAGGCCGGCGGTATTCGGGATCAGCAGCGGGCCGCGGCTGATCTCGCCGCCCGGCCGCTCGTAGACGAGGTCCACCGGCCAGTCGTTGCGCTGCCCGGCCCAGACATCGTCGGTGTCGGTAAGGCAGAGGTCGATCTGGCCCTGGGCGACAGCGCGCACGGCGGTGGCGTTGCCATCGAAGATGCGCATGTCGTTGTCCACCATCGCCGCGAGCCAGGCCTCGAATGCCTCGGCGCCGTGTGCGGCGACCAGCGCCGCCATGTGGGTGCGCGTCGTGCCGAACTCCGGGCGGGCGATGCCCACTCGCCCGCGCCACTTCGGATCGGTGAGTTCGGCAAGGTCGTGCGGGACATCCGCCGCGGGAATGGCCTCGGTGTTGAAGGCGATGACGCGGGCGCGGGCGGCGAAGCCGCGCCAGGTACCATCCTGCGCGCGCAGATGCGCCGGCCAGCCGCCGGGGAAGCCCAGCGCTGCCGCATCCAGATCGACCGGATCCAGCGCGCCCGCCGCGGCAAGCCGGACGGTGCCGAGGGCCTCGCTGGACCACCAGACATCGCCGCGGGGCCGGGCCTGCTCGGCGAGCACGCGCTCGACGAGGCCGGTGGTCTTGGTCGCCTCGGTATCACCGACGATCTGGACCGGGACGCCGCTGCGCTCTTCATATTCAGCGGCGACCATGCGCAGGAACTCGCCATCGACGCTGCTGTAAAGCGTGACGGGATCGGGCCCCGCGCGGTCGCAGGCGGCAAGGCAAGCAGCGGCGAGCAGGGCGAGCGCCCCGCGGAGGCGAAACCTCACTGCGGCTCCTCGCCCGCGGGCGCGCCGGCCTCCACACCCTGCGCCGGCGGCGCGAGTTGGCCCAGCGGCTGAAGCATGCGCGACTGAAAGGCCTCCTCGCCGGTGATGTACTCTGGATTGTTCTGCGTGAAGGCGTACTCGCTGTCGAGCAGTTGCTGAATGCGGTCGATGCGCTCGTCGGGGTTGGGATGGCTGGAGAGGAACGTCGGCGGGCGCGGCCCTTCGCTGGCGTCGCGCAGGATCTGCATGACCTCGAGCTGGCCGCGCGGGTTGTAGCCCGCCCGCGACATGAGGCGCATGCCGAGCGAGTCCGACTGCCGCTCCTCATCGCGGCCGTACTTGAGCACGACGAGCTGCCCGCCGATGGAAAGAGCCGGCACGCCGATGGCGCCGAACTGCTGCACGGTCTCGTCCCCGCTGGCGCCGACGAGCACGGTGGTGGCGGTGACGGCGCCGACGAGCAGCCCCTGCTTGGCCATGCGCTGGGCCGCGTGCCGCGCCGTGACGTGGGCGATCTCGTGGCCCATCACGCCGGCGAGCTGCGCCTCGCTGCTCATGCGCGAAACCAGACCGCGGGTGATGAACGTCTTGCCTCCGGGCAGTGCAAAGGCGTTGATGATCTCCGAGTCCAGCAGCGTGAACTCCCACGGCAGCTTCCGGTACTCCTCGTCCTCGATCTGCGCCGCCAGCTTCTGGCCGACCTCGCTGACGTAGGCCTGGAGCTGCGAGTTCTCGACCGGCCCGCCGTACTCCTGGGCGAGTTGCGGGGCCGCCTCGATGCCGAGGCGGGTCTCCTCGGCGGTGGACATGCCGACGAAGATGGTCTCCCCGGTGGCCGGGCTCTTGGCGCACCCCCCAGGCAGCGCAATCAGCCCAAAGCTCACTACGGTCGCGGCCAGAAGCTTTCTCACGGGACCTCCCTTCCGAGTGGGGTTGTTCGGAACGTAGAATCGGGGCAAGATGAACAACCAGGGAAATCCTAAGGCGGCCGCGTGGACCGCGGCGGAACTCGCAAGCCCCCACGACCGGGCCGACAAGGCCGGACGGGTGCGGGCAATGTTCGCCGCCATCGCCCCCACCTACGACCTGAATAATCGTTTACACTCGTTCGGACGCGACCAGGCGTGGCGCCGACGGGCGGTCCGGGAGGCCGGCGTCCGGGAATTCGACGTCGTGGTGGACGTCGCCTGCGGCACGGGGGACCTGACCGAGGCGTTCGCGCGGGCCGGGGCGGGGCGCGTCATCGGCGTCGACTTCACCGGCGAGATGCTGGCGATCGCTGAGCAGAAGCGGGACCGCATGCCGCCGGGAACGCGGGCGCGCATCGAATATGTCCAGGGGGACGCCATGGCCCTCGATCTCGAGGACGCCTCGGCGGACATCATCTCCATCGCCTTCGGCATTCGCAACGTCGCCGATCCTGCGCGCGCGCTGGCGGAGTTTTACCGCGTGCTGCGCCCGGGCGGGCGGCTGGTGATCCTCGAGTTCGATCATCCGCGGGCCGAGCCGCTGCGCGCGATCAACGACTTCTACTGCTCGGTGATCATGCCGCGAACC
>CAYMJK010000237.1:0-4498 GCA_964390535.1 uncultured Phycisphaeraceae bacterium
GGCCCTGCATCCGTGCCAGCTCGTCGAGCCGCGCCGGGCGTGCTAACGGCGTCTTGTCTAGCGGTGACCGGGATATTGGACTTGAGTAGTTCGATCGCCAGAGCCCTTAGCTCCGTTGGCGTCTGTTGGCGCTCCCCCAGCGATCCGTTCATCAGTTCTTCCATACGTCTCAAGACGACATCCGTGATCGATGGGCAAAGCGCCTCCGCCTCCGCCGTCCTTCGCACCGGCCAACCCTCGGCATGTGCCATCGCAACTCCCTTGGATGAGTCCTTACGGTATCCCGGACAAGCTTCGCGCCCGGGCGCGTGGTTTGGGCGAGCACCGACCCCTGCCCTACTGGCGATTGGGGCATCTCCCGGACTTGCGCGCCGAGTCACTCCCCTACCCCACCTGCCCCCCGCCTCGCCGCAACACCACCCTAGCCGTCCCCCACCGGCCACGCCGACGCTCCGGCCTTGCCGCAGGCCTCGGGATCCCGGATCAGGAGGCCACCTCCTCCCTCGCCCGCCCGCGAAATCGGCCTCCAGCCCGCTGAGTTCCTCACCATCCTCTACCGCCCCACATCCCGGCCTTCATCGACGCCGCCCGCGCGGCAGAGGCCCTCCGCGACCAGATCATCGAGGACCATGCGAAGATCGAGGCCATCGAAGCCCTCGCCGAGATCAACCGCGACAAGGCCGCCGACCGCGTCGAGCGCCGCTGCGCTCCAGCGACGCTCCCCGCTCTCGGGTCTGCGCCTACGCGTGCTGCCCCGCGTGCTTCCCCTCCGCGATCGTCCCACGACGCAAAAAGCCACCGTGGCCCTCCGGCCACGGCTCAACCAATCTCATTGATCATCACACCCGCGTCAGACACACCCGATCACGCTGACGCGTCATCCCGATGCGCCAGCGAACCGCCGCTCCCCTCAGCCCGCCTCCGCCCGCGGATGCGCCTCGTCGTACGCGTCCCGCAGGCGCTTCGCGCTCAGGTGCGTGTACACCTGCGTCGTGCTCAGTGACCGGTGGCCCAGCAGCTCCTGCACGCTGCGCAGGTCGGCGCCGTTGTCCAGCAGGTGCGTCGCGAAGCTGTGCCGCAGCGTGTGCGGGCTGATGCTCGGGTCCAGGCCCACCTGCAGCAGATACTTGTCCAGCTTCCGCCGCACCGACCGCGAGCTCAGCCGCCCGCCATGCTTGTTCACGAACAGCGGCATCCGGTCCGGCTCCCCCGTCACCGCCTGCGTGAAGCGCGGGTCGGCCCGCAGCTTGTCCAGGAAGCGCTCGATCGAGGCGATCGCGTGCGCCCCCAGCGGCGCCATCCGCTCCTTGGAACCCTTGCCGCGGACCCGCATGCACTCGCCCGCCGTGTCCAGGTCGCCGACGTTCAGCCCCACCAGCTCGCTCACCCGGATGCCCGTCGAGTACAGCGTCTCCAGCATCGCCCGGTCGCGGGCGCCGAGCACATCGGTCTCGTCCGGCGCCGCCAGCAGCCGCTCGACCTGCTCGATCGTGATCGCCTTCGGCAGCCGCTTCGCCTGCCGCGGCGTCCGGATCAGCGACATCGGGTTCGCCTTCGCGATCGTCCGGCGCTCGGCCCACTTGTAGAAGGATCGCAGGGTCGCGATCTTCCGGGCCATCGTCGCCGCCGAATAGTTCTGCTCGTTCAGCTTCGCCAGGAACCCGCGGACAGTGTCCGGGTCGGCCTCGCAGATGATGTCGGTGACCGTCGGCGGCGTGATGGTTCCGGCGACATCCGCCGGCTCGCTGGCGCCCGGCGTCTGCCGGCGCTGCAGCGCGCTGCGCTCGCGGCCGGCATCCAGCGTGATCCCGCGGTCGGCGCAGATGTACTCGACGAACTGCCGCAGGTCGGCCCCATAGCACCGTGCGGTGTAGGGGCTGAAGTGGCGCTCGTCGGTCAGGTACGCCGCAAACGCATCCGTCAGGGGAAGGACTGACATGACTCTGCTCCTGGCCTCGCGCGGCCGCTGGGGCCACCTGGCCCAACTGCTGTAGACTCAGTCATCGGTCGATTCTGAGGTCCGGTAGAGTTGGATCCGCCCGGATGCGGATAAGATTTCTGGACGACCCGGAGGCGCAATTTCAGGCTCCTGGCGGCGATTCTCGGCCATCGCCCGCCGCCGCCAAAGCTTATGGGGCCAGACCCGGCGGGCGGGAGACCATAGCCGGGCTCCTCCGACGCGAGCCGGATGCCAGCCGGATCCACTCGTGATCCAGCAGCCGCCCGACCGCGTGCCACGCGGCGAACTCCGTAAAGAGCCCCATGCTCGCGAGATACCGGCGCCACCCCAGCGCCGTCCCCGGCTCCGCCCGCCCTTCCGCGTACCCGCGGACCGCCATCTGGATCGCGTGATTCTTCCCATCCATGTGCTCGCTCACGGCCGAGGCCGGGGCGTCAGCGTAGCCACTCGAGGGGAAGAATGCGTAGTCAGTCGGCTGCCAGACGAGACTTCGCGCATCCAGTTCCCCTTCTCCGGGCTCATCGAGCACGCCAGGCCGGATGTAGAGCGCAAGCGACAGGCCCAGCGTCGGCGTGTACGGGTCGTACGCGGTGATCGAGCCGAGGATGAGCCCGTCGGCGCCGATCGCCTCCGCCAGCGCCCGCGCCTCCTCCGGGCTCCCGAGTTGCGTCACGCCCAGCGCCGCCATCGCCTCCAGCGTCCGGTTCAGCGGGAGCACGCGCAGCCCGCGCGTCTGCGCTGCCGCGGCGACGATCGCGTCCGAGATGGCGCTGCTGCTGGCCAGGCTCGTCCCGCTCTCGTTGCGCAGCGGGTAGATCGCCCATACGGGCTCGGCCCGCGATGTGTCGTAGGGGGCGAGGTGCTCGCGGGGCGCTGTCAGATCGTCCGCCCGGCGCCAGGCGCACCCGGCAGGGCCGGACGCCAAGGCGCCCCAGGCGACAAGGCAGATCAGGACGTGAAGCGCGAACGCCCGCGGGCCGAAGCCGCCACGGGCGTGCGCGTGGGTGGGTGCTGGTTGGATCATCAATGGCTTCCTGCCGGAGTGCTCGCGGGCTCCACCCGCGAAGCCTTACTGGCCGTCGGGCGTGACGGTCGTGATCGTCTGCTCGCTGGGGGACTCGCCGGTTGCAGCCAGAATTGCGCTGCCGACATCCATCGACCAGATGTTGTCCACGCCGCCGCGATCGGAGATGAAGAACAGGTCGCTGCCGGCGCCCCACGCCGGCATCAGGTTCACCGCGGCGCCCTCGGTGAGGTTCACGAGGCCATTCCCCGCGGCGCCGACCATCCACAGGTTGGCGCTGGCGGGGCGGGTGTGCTCCATCGCCGACCACTGCGTCGGATTCGGCACGGTCGCGAAGGAGATCCAGCGGCCGTCGCGGCTCCAGGCCGGGTTGATGCAGGCGGCGCCCGGATCGGTCGCCACGCGGGTGAGGTTGGTCGCCCGGCCGCCGGCGAAGTCGACCGACCAGATGCTGAACGCGCGGTCGCCGCGCTGCTTGCTCATCTGGAAGAGGATGCGATCCCCGCCATCGCCGCCGTTGCCCGCCACCGGCGACCACTCGGGGAACAGGCCATAGCCGAGGAAGTGGGCGACGCCGGTGTTCTGCGGCTCGGTCACCCAGATCTCCCACTTGCCGCTGACCTGCCCGAGCCGGCAGAACGCGAGGCTCTTGCCATCGGGCGACCACGACGGGTGCAGTTCATGGCTGGATTCGGTCGTGATCTGCATCGCCTTGCCGCCGCTGGTGGACATCACGAAGATGTCCCAGTTGCCCGAGCGGTTGGAGCAGAAGGCGATGCGCTTGCCATCGGGGCTGAACTTGGGCATCACATCATGCGCGCTGTCGCGCGTGAGCTGCGTGACGACGCGGCTCTCGACCGACTTCAGGAAGATGTCGCTGGTCTGGGCGTGCTGCGTGCTCGCAAACGTCGCGAAGCGGCCGTCCGGCGAGACATCCGGGTCGAAGTCGGCCCCCTCGACGGAGAAGCTCACCTGCGTGAGGCTTGCGCCGCCGGCCCGCTCCGGGTCCATCGAGTCGTTGTGGCGGCCCTCGCCGCTGAAGATCTCGCCGTAGAACTGGTGCGCCTCATCGGTCGAGCGCCTCGGCGGATTCGTCGGCGTGATGCTCAGGCGCGAGCCGGTGACCGGCGCCTGCCCCGTGTAGAGAAAGCTCGCCGGGTCGTCGGCGGTCAGGGCCACCGCGTACGGATCCATCTCGTCATACGCCGGATCCTCGTAGCCGTGGGCGACCGGCGCCGGGCGCAGGGTCGAGTCGGCGGCGAGGCCGGGAGTCGCCTGGGCCTGCGGCTCGGGCGCCGAGTCGATCGCGCAACCGGCGGCGCCGGCGAGCAGGACGCCGGCGCTGAGAAGCCGGAGGGCGGGGCGAGGATGCTCGTTCATGAGATGATCTCCGAGGGGTGTGGCGCCGGGCGGAGCCTCTCCTACCCGGCCGCGCTGGCGCCTGTGTGGTGAAGGCCTCCTGCCTTCGCGGGGCCTCCACCGGCTGTCGCCAGTTGGAGGCTTATCGGGCGGCC
>CAYMJK010000238.1:0-3196 GCA_964390535.1 uncultured Phycisphaeraceae bacterium
AGGCCGCCTCCGACTGGCTCGACAGCGCCAGCCGCCGCTCCAGCCCTGGCCTCTACGCCTACCAGCCGCGCATGGCGCCGACGGTCTCGATGACCGCCGAGGGCATGTTCACCCGCCAGTTGCTCGGAGAGCGCGATCCCAAGACGATGGTTGAGTCGGCGGCGTTCATCGGCCGCGAAGCCCCGCGCTGGCGCGCCGATCAGACGACCTACGCCTGGTACTACATCACGATGGCCCTCTATCAGCACGGCGGCGAGGCGTGGGAGCAGTGGAACGCGCAGCTCGCCCCGGTCCTGCTGGAGCAGCAGCGCGTCGATGGGGATGCCGCGGGAAGCTGGGACCCGCTCGACCGCTGGAGCCGCATCGGCGGGCGCATCTACCAGACCGCGATCTGCGCCCTCATGCTGGAGGTCTACTACCGCTATCTGCCGGGGTATCTGGATGAGGATGGCGGATAAGGGTGGCCCGCCGATTGTGTAGCCCGCCGCTCCGCGGCGGATCCGGCAGCGCGCCGTTCACGCAGGGCGCCCCAGCCCGCGCAGCGCCCGCACCAGGCTCTGGAACGCCACCGGCTTGGTCAGCAGCGTCGCGCCGAACATCTCCTGCGGCACATCGCCGATGGCGTAGCCGCTCACCAGGATGAACGGCACGCTCCTCCGGCGCAGGACCGCGGCGACCGGCGCCGCTGACTCACCGGCCAGCGACAGATCCAGCACCGCGGCATCAAGCTCTTCGCGCTCGGCGAGATCCAGCGCGTTCTGCAGCCGCCCGACCGGCCCGGTGATGGTGGCGCCGGCCTCCTCGAGTTGATCGCACAGTTCCCAGGCGACGTGCAGCATGTCCTCCACGACCAGCACCCGCAGGCCTTCCAGCGGCCGGCCTGGCTCGTCGCCGCTCACGCCCCTACGCCCCCCCCCACGCCCACCAGCCCGGACCACGGCGCCGTGATCTCGCAGCGCACGCCCGCGGGATCCATCTCGAGGCTGGAGCGTCCGCCAAGTTCATACTCGATGAGCCGGCTCAGCACCCGCCCGCCAAAGCCCGAGTGTGTTGGCGGGGCGACGGCCGGGCCCCCGCGCTCGACCCACTCCAGCCGCAGTTCACGTTTGTCGCCAGCGCCCTCGATGCGCCAGGTGACGCGGACCACGCCCCCCGGCGCCGACAGCGCCCCATGCTTGGCGGCGTTGGTCGCCAGCTCGTGCAGCACCATGTGCAGCGTCAGGGCGGCCCCCGGCGCCAGCGTCACCGGCGGCCCCTCGGCGCGGCCCTGCTCGGGGGAGGCGATCCGCGGCTGCAGTTCCGCGGCGACCAGTTCGTGCAGCGGCACGCCCTCCCAGTGCGTCTCGGTGAGCATTCCGTGCACCCGCGCCAGGGCCCCGAGGCGCTCGCCGAAGGCGTCGATGAACGCCTCCGGCGCCGGGCTGGAGCGCAGCGTCTGCCGGGCCATCGAGTCCACCACCGCCAGCGTGTTCTTCACGCGGTGATTCAGCTCGGCCATCACCAGTTGCATCTGCTCCTCGTGCCGCTTCCGCGCGGTGATGTTCTGCGCCACCGTCGCCAGGCACAGCTCGCCGCCGTCGGACGGGTAGCGGATCAGGAACATCGTCTGATACATCGGGATCTGCTCGCCCGTCCGCCGATGCTGGAACGGCGCCTCGCCCTCCCAGTACCCGTGCTCGAGCGTCTGCGGGATCGTCTCTTCGTGCAACTGGGCGTGCAGGTGCGGCGGGATGCAGTCATGCATCGACATCGCCTGCGGATCCTCATCCGGCCCCAGGCCGATCAGGCGCCGGGCCGCCGGGTTGAGATAGATCATCCGGCCATCGACGGAGGCCATCGCGATGAAGTCCAGCGAGTTCTCGACCAGCGCCACGAACTTGAGCCGCTCCTCGTGCGCCTCGCGCGCTTCGGTGACATCCGTGTTCGTTCCGAACCAGCGCACCACGCGCCCCTCGGCGTCGCGGATGGGCACGGCCCGCGAGAGGAACCAGCGATACTCCCCGTCGGCGCCGCGGAGCGGGAACGTATCCTCCCAGATCTCCCCCGCCTTGACGTGGCGCCGGAACTTCGAGAGCACCCGTTCGACGTGGTCCGGATGGTGTACTGCGGTCCATCCCTCCCCCTGCATCTCCTCGAGTCTGGCGCCCGTGTACTCGAACCAGCGCTGGTTGTACCAGAAGACCGAGCCGGCGCCATCGGCCATCCACGCGAACTGCGCGATGTTGTCGGCCATCGTCCGGAAGCGCTCCTCGCCCTCGCGCAGCGCCTCTTCCGCCCGGGCCCGCCCGATCGCGAAGGCGACGTGCCCGGCGATCGTCTGCGCAAGGCGGATCTCCTCGGCGCCCAGTTCGCGGGGGCGATCGCAGTAGAGCATCAGCTTTCCGAGCAGCCGCCCGCCGTAGGTGAGCGGGACGAACGCCAGCGCCCCGATGCCCTCGCGCCGAATCACCTCGCGCAGCGCTCCGAGTTCGGCGGCCCCCTCGACATCGCCGATGACCACAGGCTCGGGCTCGACGTCGTTCGCGGTCCAGGGGGAATGGCCGTCCACCGCGGCCCGGTATTCGTCCGACAGCCCGCGCCACGCCGCGAACCGCATCGCGCCCTCGTCATCCAGCAGGAGCAGCGCCGACCGATCCACCCCGAGCGCTTCGATCACGCCGTCCACCGCCCGCCGGTTGATCTCGTCCGGGCTGCCGGCCCGGCTTACCGCGTCGCTGAGGCCGTAGATCACGCGAAGCTGCTCGAAGCTGCGCCGCAGCGCCTCCTCGGCCTCCATCACATCGGTGATGTCCACCGTCGAGCCGACGTAGCCGACCAGCCGGTTCCCGCTCATCCGCGGCAGGCCCACCGACTTCATCCAGCGGTAGGCGCCATCGTACCGGCGGAAGCGGAACGTCGCCTCCAGCGGCGCGTGCGCCTCCGACGCCTTCTGGTACGCCCGCAAATACTCGTCGCGGTCGTCGGGGTGGACGAAGCCGGCCCAGCGGAACCCGGAGACCTGGTCGAACCCGACGCCGAGGAACTCGCGATAGCTCTCGTTGACGAACGTCACGCCGTCGGCGTCGTTCACCCAGATCAGCACCGGCGCGCTGTCGGCCAGAACGCCGAATCGCCCCTCGCTCTCGCGCAGGGCCTGCTCGGCCACCTTGCGCTCCGTGATGTCCACCAGCATGTTGATCGCACCGCGGACCTCGCC
>CAYMJK010000239.1:0-2972 GCA_964390535.1 uncultured Phycisphaeraceae bacterium
GCGGCGTGAATCTGCGCCGGCAGCGTCCGCCCCACCAGCATCACCGCCTCGCCGCGGTGGCTCGCCCGGTCCTCCGCCACCGCCTCGATCCACGACTCGTCCAGCGCCACCCCGTCCGGCGCCGGCAACGACGCCAGGGCCCGCAGCACCGTGCTGCCCGCGCCCAGACGCGCCATCACCGCCCGCGCCAGCCGCGCTGCCAGCGCTGTCGCCGCGCTCGGGCTGATCCGCAGCCGATGATCGGCCATCCCGCCCGTCGCTGTCGGCGCGCTCTCGGCCACGTACAGCCGCCCCATCGTCCCGGCGCCCGGCGCTCCCGGGTCGCGCGTCTGCGCCAGTTCGCGCGAGTTCACCAGGCAGTCCGGATCATCATGAGCGACATCGCGCTCGATGCAGACGATCCGCTTCGCCTTGCTCAGCGTCAGCCGCTCACGCATCGGCTGCCCGAAGGCAATCCGCGACCCCTCGACGGCGCTGGTGTTCTCGACCGGCTCGTAGGCGATCCACCGCGCCTCCGGCCAGCGCTCCAGGATCCGGTCGCGCAGCGCGTCGCGCGACGGGCTGCTCTTCTTGTCCACGATGATCGCCAGCCCGCGCCCGCGGACGCTGTCGAACCGGCCGAACCCCTCCCGCGAACCGGCCCACCCGACGAACGACTCCCACCCCGGCTGATACTCCTTGTCCCCGGCCCGGCGCACCGGAACCATCAGCCGATCCGGGTTGTACAGCCCGAGCACGCTCGCCTGCGCGAACACGCTCGTCCGGCCCTGGTTGATCGGGTGCAGCGGGTTGCCCTCGATCTTCGTCGGGCGGCCCTCGTGCGTCTCGACCAGCAACCCCTCGGCGCCACCCCCCGGCAGCGGCATCGCCGTCGCGTAGTACAGCGCGTTCCCGGCGACCATGTCCTCCGGCGGCTTCTGCGAATACGGCAGGATGCGGTGGTCCGGCCGGCGACAGCCGGGGATCGTCGCCGCGCCGGCAAGCGCCAGCGACGCCCCCATCAGCTTCAGGAACGTCCGCCGCGTGGACTGCTCATCCAGCAGCTCCGAGGCGCCCCCGGGGAACTCGCGCTCCACGAACTCGCGGAAGCCCGCGTCGCCGGCGAACTCGTCGGCGCTGCGCCACACCTTCGGACCGCGCCCGTTCAGCCGCTGCAGCTCCCGGACGCTCGGCGGCGCCTTCTTACCTCGCGTGGATGGGCACTGACTCGTCATGGTCTGCCTCGTGCGGCGCCGGCCGAGCCGGCGCGTGAGATCGATGCGATCAATGAGATCATCAGTAGTGGCATGCGCCGCAGTTCTCGGGGGGCGTGTAGTGCAAGGCGTCGAGCAGGGCCTGCGCCTCCGCCCGATGGGCCTCCGGGTGCGCCAGATACTCCTGCTCCACCCACTGCAGACGCGTCACCTGGTCCGGCGGAACCAGGTACAGCTCCGGGTGCTCCTGCACATCCCGGTGGCAGTCCAGGCACCACCCCATGCTCAGGCTCTGCGCCTGATACACCACCGGCATCGCGGTAATCTGCCCGTGGCAACTGAAGCAGCTCACGCCGGCGCGCACATGCACGTGATGCGGGAAGTTGTGCACATAGTCCGGCAGCTTGTGCACCCGGCGCCACTGGATCGATTCGTCGTTCTGATACGCCTGGCGGACGAAGCCCACCTTCGTGTCCCCCGGATCGAAGTCCGGGTTCAGCAGCCCCTGCTGATGGCACCCGTAGCAGACGCCCACCGCCGGCACGTTCGCCTCGTACGACCGCTCCACATCGCTGTGGCAATACCGGCAGTCCATCCCCAGCTTGCCCGCGTGGATCTGGTGGTTGAACCCATACCCCGGCTGCCGCGGCATGAACCCCACTTCCCAGAACTTCGGCGTCGCCCAGTACCAGAACCCGGAGACCACGCTCGTCAGAGCGCCCACGGCAACAATCGCTCCCACGGTGGGGATGGCGTTGGTCCACTTGGGAAACATGGCCGACACGCCTGCCTCCTTCCGCTCGGGCGCCTCCGAGGCGCGCTCTGGGGTCGGAACTGTCGCAAGGCGCCGTCTAAAGTTCAAGCAAAAATTACTGTCAGGCCGCAACTGAGACTAAGTCTCATTCATCGGAGGGCCCGGGCGAGCCATGAACAGCCACCGTCCAGAACGCCACCGGCCCCCTTTGCAGCCCCTCGCAGGCCCGATTCTCACCGCCGGCTTCGCCACTGCCGTCGCCATGTGGCTTCTCTGGCTCCTGACGAACCTTCCGGGCCTCCGCCTCCCGCCCGCGGCGAGCGGGCCGCTCCTCCTGGTCGCCCTCGGCGCCGGATGCTTCGGCGCCGGCCGCTACGGCCCTCGCGGCTGGATCACGGGCCTCGGCGCCGGCCTCGTTGCCGGCCTGCTCGACCTCCTGGTGCTCGGTTCGCTCGTGGCCGGCGCCGCCGCCACCACCCTCGAGGGATCCGCCGGCCCGGCGCCCGCCCCCGGAATGGCCGGCCTCACGCCCCACGCCGCCCTCTGGGCCCGCGGCTGGATCGCCCTCAGCGCGGCGAGCGGAGCCGGCGCGGGCGCGCTCGGCGGGCGCCATCCCGCCCCGGATCGCGCGCGCAACTGGCTCGCCCGCTTCGGCGTCGTCACCTGCTTCGCAACGGCCCCCCTCCTCATCCTCGGCGGCGCCGTCACCAGCACCGACAGCGGCCTCGCCGTCCCCGACTGGCCGGGAACCTACGGCGCCAACATGTTCCTCTACCCCATCGGCCTGATGACCGACCACCGCATCTTCCTCGAACACTCCCACCGGCTGTTCGGCGCCCTCGTCGGCCTGACGACGATCGTGTTCGCCGCGCAGGTCATCCTCGCCCGCCGAAACCCATGGCTGAGCGCCTGGGCCGGAGGGCTCGTGCTGCTGGTCATTGCCCAGGGTGTCGCCGGCGGCCTCCGCGTGCGCGAAGCAAGCCCGATTTACGGCCTGCTGCACGGAATCACCGCCCAGGTCTTCC
>CAYMJK010000240.1:0-2702 GCA_964390535.1 uncultured Phycisphaeraceae bacterium
GGCGAGCCCCGCAGCAGTTGACGCCTGCGCTGCCGCCGGCGCCACCCACGCAGCGTCCGCAAACCACCGCCGCCCCGGCGTGGTCCGCATCCATGGTCCCGATATCGCCGTCCTCACGCCCCGCCGGCGATCTCCCGCCGCGCGGCCACCGCCAGCGCGTCTGCCCGCTCGTTCTCCGGATGCCCCTCGTGCCCCCGGATCCAGTGAAACCGGATCTCGTGCCGCCCCTTCAGCTCGTCCAGCTGGCGCCACAGATCCTCGTTCTTTACCGCCTTCTTCGCCGCGGTCCGCCACCCCCGGGCCTTCCACTGCTCGAGCCACTCCCGCAGCCCGTTGAGCACGTACTGCGAGTCCGAGTACAGCTCGACCACCGATGGCCGCGTCAGCGCCCCCAGCCCCTCGATCACCGCCATCAGCTCCATCCGGTTATTGGTCGTCAGCGCCTCCGCCCCCGCCCCCTCGCGCACCTTCCCCGACTCCGGATGGCGCAGGATGTACCCCCAGCCGCCCGGGCCGGGGTTGCCGCTGCACGCCCCGTCGGTGTACAGATCCACGCGCGGCTTATCGGCTTCGGCGGTCACGATGCCGACGGTAGCCCAACCGGCGGCGCCACGTGCCGCTCGTGCCACTGACGGCCGCCGTCAGTGGCATACCACCCCGTCCCCCGCAAGGGCCGCTCTGCCGCCCCGTACAATCCCCCGCATGACCATGCCCACCACCGAGCGTCTCGCCGCACAGGTCCTCATCGTCGAGGATGAGCCCGACCACGCCGACGTCATGTCCGAGGCCCTCCGCAAGCCCGGCCATGTCTGCACCATCGTCAGTGGCGTCCAGGAGGCCATGGAGGAACTCCGCGCCGGCGCCTTCGACATCATCATCACCGACCTCCGCATGCCCGCCGCGGCAGGGGCTGTGGGGGTCGTGGGGGCGCCCGCGGCAGGAGTGGGGGGGGCGGAGGGCTCGGCGGGCTCGGGGGAGTCGGGGGCCGAGGGCGCCACCGTCGCCCCGGATGGCTCCGACGCAGGCCTGGTCGTCCTCCGCGCGGCCCGCCAGCTCCAGCCGCAGGCCGAGACGATCATGGTGACCGCCCACGGCGATGTCCCCACTGCGCGCGCAGCCTTCAAGGAGGGCGCCTTCGACTTCATCGAGAAGCCGCTGGACCTGGAGGTCTTCCGCAGCCTCGTGAACCGGGCCGCCGAGACCGTCCTGCTGCGCCACGAATCCGGCCAGCTCGAGGGGCTCGTGCAGCACGACGGCTTCGAGGGCATCATCGCCGGCTCCGAGCCCATGCGCCGCATCCTCGGCACGGTCCGCACGGTGGCGCCGAGCAATCTGCCGGTGCTCATCACCGGCGAGAGCGGCGCCGGCAAGGAACTCATCGCCGAGGCGCTCCACCGCAACAGCAAGCGGTCATCGAAGCGCTTCGTGGCGTTCAACTGCGCCGGCCAGAGCGAGACGCTGCTGGAGGATCAGCTCTTCGGCCACGTCCGCGGCGCCTTCACCGGCGCCGAGAAGGACCGCGAAGGCGTCTTCGAGTACGCCAATGGCGGCACGCTCTTCCTCGACGAGATCGGCGACATGCCCCTGACCATGCAGTCCAAGCTGCTGCGCGTGCTCGAATCCGGCGAGGTGGTCCGCCTCGGCGCCAACGAGCCGCGCAAGACCGATGTCCGCTTCGTCAGCGCCACCAACAAGGACCTCCAGCAGCTCATTGATGCCGGCCAGTTCCGAGAGGATCTCTACTTCCGCATCAAGGGCGCCCACATCCACGTCCCCCCCCTGCGCGAGCGCCGCGAGGACATCCCGCGAATCGTGCTCCACGCCGTCGCCCGCTTCGCCGCCGAGATGGGTGGCCCCACGCTGGGTAGCCCGCCGCTCCGCGGCGGGTCGCGTGGCGGATCCCCCGTCCCCGCAGTCACCGATGCCGCCCTGATGCGCCTCACCGGCTACCGCTGGCCCGGCAACGTCCGCCAGCTCCTCAACGTCGTGCAGAACATGGTCGTCACCGCCATCGGCCAGGCCGCCCCCGGCGAAGAGGTCACCCTCGACATCCGCCACATCCCCGACGACGTCCGCGCCGGCGAGGACGAGGGCGACCCCGGCGCCGCCTCCGGCTCCCTCGCCGGCGCCAGCCTCCAGCAGATCGAAAAACGAGCCATCCGCGAAACCCTCCGCCTCACCGCCGGCAACCGCGAACAGGCGGCGCGCCTCCTCGGCATCGGCGAGCGCACGCTGTACCGGAAGTTGAAGGAGTATGGGTTGCGGTGAGATGCGCTCGGCCACCGGTTGCTTCACCTTCTTGCCCACCCCGGCGTGGGGCGCTCGCTTCAAGGCCCTGGCTCACCCTGCCGCGCGCGGCTCTCCGTGACGCGACGGCGCCTCCGCCCAAGCCGCGCGCCCAAGCCGCGGCTCTCAGGCCGAAGGCCTCGAACGAAAGTAGCCGGGGGTGGAGCGAAGCCCCAGCGGGGTGAAGCGACACCCCCGGAAGGCATCGCACAAGCGCGATGGCAGGCCGAAGGTCTGCTCGAAGGTCACGCATACTCAGCGCACCCGCGACGGTCAAAGGGCGCTCGAGCGCTGCCTCGATCTGATGCCGCAAACGCCCTTCGAGCAGCCCTTCAGGCTGCAGTGTTCGTGGGCAATCGCTCTTCCGGGGGTGTCGCTCTATCCCTCCGGGATTCCGCTCCACCCCCGGCATCCCC
>CAYMJK010000241.1:0-3404 GCA_964390535.1 uncultured Phycisphaeraceae bacterium
GGGCGAGTTCGATGAGGCCGGGCGCCAGGCGGGTTTCGGCGATGCGGGCGAGGGCCTTGATGCGCGACGGGTCGAACCCGTCGAGGAGTTCGCGCCCGCCCGCCTCGACGACGATCCCGCGGACGGCCTTCTTCGAGCGCCCGAGCGGCGCTTCGACGTGGCGGCCGACGAGTGCGCCGGCATCAGCAGGGCGGACGCCCTCGGCGAGGTACGTCAGGCCGCCCCCACCGCCGCCGCGGGCATCGGTCTCGATGCCGCGCTCGAGGGCCACGCGCACGAAGACGCGGGTGTCGGCGATATCAAGCTCGCGCTGGGTCCAGAGGCCGGTCACTTCCGGACATGGTACGAACATGGGGCCGGGGTGGCCGCCCAGGCGCCGCCTCGGAGGGCTGCCTGACGGCTGCGCATTGATTTTTCCGAAGGCGCCGCGCCGCGGCAGCTTTGCCGGTATCAATAGCGGCCGCAGCCCAATGTGGGGCGGCGGGTCAGGTCAGCGCCCTCTCAAGGGCCCGCGGAGCAGCACATGAACAACAGAAGGGTTCTCGGTGTCGGCGCCGCCCAGGGTCGGGCCGCGTCTGTGGTGGCAGGGCTGGTTTTCGTGGGGCCGGCGCTGTGTTCTGCCGGCCTTGCGGCAGCGCAGGAAGCTCGTCCCGCCCTGGCCGGCCCGGGCGGGGAGGTTCTCCCCCTTGACGCCGCGGCACGTGGGATCTGCGAACCGGAGCTTGTGTACGAGGGGCCCGGCGAGTGCCCGCTGCCATCCGACCCGGTGATCGAGGGCGACATGCTCTATATGTCGATGGGGCACAGCTTCTGCGCGGCCCCGCGCGGGCTGCGGATCTATGACATCAGCGATCCGCATCAGCCGCGTGAGCGAGGGCGCCTGCCGACCGAGTGGGGACTCGTAGCGGTGCGCGGCGAGCTGGCGACGGTGATGGACGGCTACTTCAGAACGATTGATGTCTCCGATCCGGATGCGCCCCGGCAACTGGCGGAGATCCGATTGAGCGAGCGGGCGGGCGCTGTCACGATCGTCGGCGATACGGCGTTCGTCACTGCCCAGGAAACCGGGCTGGTGATCATCGACATCAGCGATCCGCGGGCGCCGGACATCGTCTCGACACTGGAGGCGCCGGGCGTTGCGACCCACGTGGCGGTCGATGGCGACGTGCTGTACATGACGCTGCGCGAGCCTGTGCCCGGGGTGCGCATCGTCGACATCTCTGACATCCGGAACCCCGCGGAACTCACGTTCTTCGAGACGAGCGACTATGCCAGTTGGGTGACCATCCACGAGGGGTTCGCGTACGTCGGAACCGACCGGCTGCTGGTCCTGGATGTCCACGATCCGGAGGCGCCCTCCGAGGTGGCCTCGCTGCTGGTCCCGCCGCCGAGGAGCTTTGTCGTCGAGCCGCCCATCCTGTGGCTCACCGCGGCGTCGGTTGGAGAAGGAGAGCTGGTGGCAGTGGACATTTCGGATCCGCGGGCGCCGGCCCGCCTCGGCGGGCTCGACTTCTCCCGGGAGAACCTGCTCATCCTGATGGCGGCGAAGCGTGGGTCAACAGCGTATGTGGCCCAGATCTGGGGGCTTTCTGAACTCCAATCGCAGCTCTATGCCGTTGACCTGTCTTCCTGCGCTGTATGCGAGGCGGATTGCGACCGCTCCGGCTCGCTCGATTTCTTCGACTTCCTGTGCTTCCAGAACCTGTTTGCCGCGGCGAGCCCGCGCGCGGACTGCGATGGCAGCGGCCAGTTCGACCTGTTCGACTTCCTGTGCTTTCAGAATCAGTTCGCCGCGGGGTGCCCGTGACGGAACGGCCGGCGTCGGCGCGGCGGACACTATCGGCGAGACAGGTGAGCCCCGCGGGTGTGGGCGATATCGAACTCGCGCTCGGCCAAGAGGCCGGTCACGCGTACATGGTACGAACATGGGGGAGCCGCCCCCCGCGGGGTTTCCCGGCGGGCCCGGAGTGAAGAAGCTTGTGCGAAGGGCGGACCTCTGTTATGCTCCGAGATGCGGCTGCATGGTCGCAGAGGCCGACGGCCGAGGGAGGAGAAGCCAAATGTGGCGGGAAAGCGCGCTTGCCGGAGTTCTGTGTGCTTCTCCGGTCCTGGCGCAGGATGCGGCGTTCGAGATCCGCGTGCTCGGCGATTTCACGCCCGCAACACCGGACGTCGAGATCGAGGTGTGGGCGCATTTTCCGCAGGACGACTATGCGTGGGCCAGCGCCCGCTTCAGCCTGTTCTCGAGCAGCGCGGAGTTCTTTCAAGCAAGCTGCGATATTCGCCCGGTCGAATGTGCGTTGTCAGGAGGGCTTGAGGTGACGCCGGAGCGCGTGCTGTTCCATGCCGGGCAGATTCACTTTCCGCCGCCCGTGATCGGTGATCCGTCGAATCCCATTCAGGCGGCATCGGCCTGGTGGCGGACCACGGACTTCACGCCGCGAGTCGTCGAGCTCTGGACCGAGACGACCGAGTTTCTGGTCTACATTGAGCCGGAGTCGTCCGCGAGCGAGTCGCGGCTGAACCGCCTCGTCGAGGGCCGCGCCTTCATCCGCGTGCTGGACCGGGAGTGCTACACCGACTGCGACGCCTCCGGCGAACTCGACTTCGCCGACTTCCTCTGCTTCCAGAACCTCTTCGCCGCCGCCGACCCGCTCGCCGACTGCGACCTCTCCGGCGCACTCGACTTCTTCGACTTCCTCTGCTTCCAGAACGGGTTTGCGGCCGGATGCCCGTGAGGTCCGCCGCGGCGGACGCCCCGGGACGACCGAGGCCGCCACGCTGTCACTTCGGCGCGCGCCGTGGGCTCATCGGGCAGCCCGCGCCGCGTACAATGTCGGAATATGCCCCGATCCGCGACTACTGATCCCCGGCAGGCCCGCGCCCCGCGCCCCCCCGCCCGCCTCGCCCTTGCCGATGGCTCGATCTTCCGCGGCGAGGCGTTCGGCGCCACCGGGCGCCCCGGCGCTGTCACCGGGGAGGTCGTGTTCAACACGGCCATGAGCGGGTACCAGGAGTCGCTGACCGACCCGTCGTACGCCGGGCAGATCCTCACGGCCACGTTTCCGCTCATCGGCAACTACGGGGTCAACGACGAGGATGTCGAGTCGGGGCGGGCTCAGGTCGCCGGGTTCGTGATCCGCGAGCTGGCCCGGCGGCACTCGAACTACCGGGCCACGACCGATCTGAGCGCCTGGCTGCGCGAGCAGGGGGTGCTCGGGATCACCGGGATCGACACGCGGGCGCTGACGCGGCGGCTGCGCATCACCGGCGCCATGCCCGGCGCCCTCAGCGACGACGCGTCCATCCCCGACGAAGCCCTCGTCGAGATCGCGCGTTCGGCGCCGGACATGGCCGGGCAGAACCTCGTCCCCGGCGTCGGAACGACGGCGCAGGTCGTCTGG
>CAYMJK010000242.1:0-4158 GCA_964390535.1 uncultured Phycisphaeraceae bacterium
CTCGAGCACGGGGGGCTGCTCGAACGGCAGTTGGCTCTGGACGGTTGGCTCGGCGGGTGCAGGTTTCGCCGCGGCGTCGCGCTGCGCATCCGGGGCAGGCGCGAGTGCGATGTCGGTCGCGCCGGGCGCGGCTACGGCGGCCTCCCCGGCGCTGGGCGCGGCGATGACCGGCAGGGGCGCCGTGGGCGCAGCAGGGACTGCTGTCGCGGCGGGCGCTTCCGCGGGGGCGGGCTCCGGGATGGCGGCCGGGGACGGGCTGCCCACCGTCGCAAGCACAACGAGCAGCGCTGCAAGCAGACCCAGTGCCGCAAGCGCGATCAGTCGGTTCCTCATTGCGATTCCCCTGTCGGCGCCGCCCCGGGGCGGGCTTGGCAACGGTAGGCGAGAGTCGAGCGATGGACCTATAGGACGAATAGGACCCATAGGTCGTATGCATCCTGCCAAGGCGCCGAAGCGCCCGCCGCGCTATCGCTGATCCACCGTGTAGTTCGGGCTTTCCTTCGTGATCCGGATGTCGTGGGGGTGGCCCTCGATCACGCCGGCGCTGGTGACGCGGCAGAAGCGGGACTCGACGCGCAACTGGTCGATCGTCTGGCAGCCGCAATAGCCCATCGCTGCGCGCACACCGCCGACCAGTTGGTAGACGAATTCGGCGAGCCTGCCGCGATAGGCGACGAGGCCCTCGACGCCCTCGGGGACAAACTTCCGCCGCGATTCGGGGTCGTCGAGCTGGGCCGCCTGGCCGTAGCGGTCGGCGGAGCCCTTGTTCATCGCGCCCTCCGAGCCCATGCCGCGGTAGCTCTTGTACCGGCGGCCCTGGCTGATCACCAGTTCGCCGGGGCTCTCCTCGAGGCCGGCGAACAGCGAGCCCATCATGACGCTGCTGGCGCCGGCGGCGAGGGCTTTGGCGATGTCGCCGCTCATGCGCACGCCGCCGTCGGCGATGATGGGAACATCCTGGCCGGTCCGGCGCACGCCCTCGACGGCGTTGAAGATGGCGCTGATCTGCGGCACGCCGACGCCGGTGACGACGCGGGTGGTGCAGATCGAGCCGGGTCCGATGCCGACCTTGATGGCATCCGCGCCGGCCTCGATGAGGTCGATGGCGGCCTGTTCGGTGGCGATGTTGCCGGCGATGACCTCGATGCTCCAGCGGCTCTTGATGTCGCGGACGGTCTTGAGCACGTTCTCGCTGTGGCCGTGGGCGGTGTCCACGACGATGACATCTACGCCGGCCTCGATGAGGGCCTGCACGCGCTCCATCTGCAGCACGCCGACGGCGGCGCCGCAGCGCAGCCGGCCGCGATCGTCGACGCAGGCCTGCGGGAACTGGCTGAGGCGTTCGATGTCGCGCATCGTGATGAGGCCGGCGAGGCGGCCATCGGGATGGATGAGCAGGAGCTTCTCGACCTTGTTGCGGCTGAGGATGCCATCGGCCTCCTCCAGGGTCGTGCCCGGCGCCGCCGTGATGAGGCCCTGGGAGGTCATCAGCGCGCGCACGGGCGTGCCCGGCTCGGCGCCGAACTTGAGGTCGCGCCGGGTGAGGATGCCGAGGACCTTCCCCTTGCCGCGGAGGCTCGCAGAGCCATCGTCGGTGATGGGGAAGCCGCTGACGTTGTGCTGGCGCATGAGGTCGCGGGCGCGGCCGACGGTGTCATCCGGGCCGAGCGTGATCGGGTCGGTGATGACGCCGGCGGCGGACCGCTTGACCTTGGCGACCTCGCGGGCCTGGGCCTCGGTCGGGAGGTTCTTGTGCAGGATGCCGATGCCCCCCTCCTGGGCGAGGGCGACGGCGAGGACCGACTCGGTGACGGTGTCCATCGGGGCCGAGACGAGTGGGATGTTCAGTCGGATGGCGCGGGTGAGGCGCGTGGAGGTGTCGGCGTCCGCCGGCAGGACGCCGGAGCGGCGGGGGACGAGAAGGACATCATCGAAGGTGACCCCCTCGCCGACGATGCGTCCGGCGCCGGGCTGGAGGGCGCCGGCGGTGGGCGAACCGGGAGCGGCGCCGGGCCTGGGGGCTGCTGAGGCGGGGTTGGACGTGGGGTTGGAGGTGGGCGGGGGGGAGGCAGCGGAGGGGTTGGTGAGCGTCGCCATGCTCATTCTTGGCGCGGCGGGGGGGCGAGGCAATGCGAAATCGCGACGCGCGACAGCCGCAGGGGTTCACAGATGAACCGACATGAGGGCGGGGCGGCGCAGAGCGGCTGATCGTTCTGCGCGGGCGACGACGGCCAGAGCTCAGCTACCGGCGTCGCCGCCAGGAAGCGAGGAGGCTGCCGGCCGCGAACACGAGGCCGACGCCGGGCGCGGGGATCACGACGATCTCGCCGGCGCCTTCGATGAATGTCAGCATGCGAGACGCCGACATGGAGGTGGTCGGATGAAGCCACACGGCGAAGTCGGATGTCGATGTCGTGAGGCTGATGGTTCGGGGCGCAAAGTCGCTGGCGCTGAGCTGGGCCTCCCATACTCGGATCGGGTTGCTCGGGTCGGCGAGGTGGAGCCCGTCATGGAACTGCCAGACGTGGATCTCCTCGATCCGAGCCCCGACGATCACACCCGGCTCGAAGGGCCAGCCAAGGGTCCCCGTGGGCGCCGACCAGCCGCTCTCGGAGGCGATGACATCGAGCATGGACGAGGCGAAGGCGTGGTCCACCGGGTCGAAATGGGCCCAGAGTTCGACCGTGGCGGTCGGTTGCGCCGGGCTGAGGATGTTGCTCACCCGGAACTCGAACGTCTCGCCAACGGCCAGCGCCGATAGCGGCGTCGCCAGCAGGGCGACCGCTGCGGCAGCGGCAGGCGCGACGGAACGGATGCGGCGCGGCGCGTTGAACTGGCTCATCTTCTGGCTCCTTGTCTGCCGCGAGCGGGCGCCGCGGCCAGGTTCAGGGATACAGGCATCCCGCGGCGAAGGCGTTCTGGAAGGCGAGGAAGTCGAAGAAGTCGAGGACGCCGGAGTCGTCGAAGTCGGCGGCCATGTCGCCGGCGGCGAAGAGGTTCTGGAAGGCGAGGAAATCGAAGAAGGTGAGGGAGCCGTCGCCGTCGAGATCGGCGCGGCAGAGGGCGCAGGCGAGGTCGAAGGTGTAGGCCATGCCGGCATCCTGATAGGGGCCCACATCCCTGTCCGGGGCGCCGACGGCCACCACACCACCGCCGACGGCGAGGCTGGCGCCGAATCCGCCGCCGCCGAAGCGCGGCGTCAATTTGTTGATCTGCCGCCATGCGCCGGCGCCATCGCGCTGGAACACAAAAACGGCGCCGCGGAGATGATAATGAGCGCCGCCGAACAGCACGCCGTCGCTGATCGCGACGGAGATGCCCAGCTTGTCACTGTCTACAGGTTCATCGTGCTGCACGCGCGCGGTCTGCCGCCATGTGGCGGCGCCATCGCGCTCGAAGACATAGATCGCGCCCGTCCCCCTGACCGGCTCGCCGAGAGCCGGGGCGCCGGCGACGATCGTGTCGCCTTCGATCGCGACCGAGGCGCCGAGGGCGGTGACGACAGGCGGCTCAGCGCTGAACTGCGACTCCAGTTGCCACTCCTCTCCGGCAAGCCGGTAGATGTAGATCGATCCTGTGCCGGCATGCGCCCTCGCTCCGACGACGAGCGTGTCGCCGTCTGCGGCGACTGCGCCGCCGAACTGCATCTGGAACGTGGGGTCCGGCGGGACGAGCGTCTGGAAGAACTCCCACGCGCTGCCCTCGCGCCGGTAGACGTGTACCGCGCCGGCCTGGCCGACGCCGGGGGCGAACAATTCGCGGTGCCCTACGAACAACCAATCGTCCAGCCGCGCGACTGCACATCCGAAGCAGGAGAGGGCCTGGTGCACCGGCGGAAGGATCTTCGCGCTCTCTCGCCACTCGGCGCCCACTCGATCGAAGACGTAGACGGCGCCGTCCTTATGCTCCACTGTGCTCACACCTTGCGCGCCGATCAGCAGACTGTCCCCGTCCAGCGCCATCGCGCCGCCGAAGCCGTCCTGCTTCGCGGCGTCACTCGCAACCACCTCTTGGCGCACCTGCCACTTCCCCGCCGCATTGCGGCCGAAGGTGTGCACCACACCCGTCTGGCAGTAAAAAGGGGCGCCGCAGACGGTGTAGCCGACCGGGTCCCCGACAATGAGTTCATCGGGGGCCATGGCCACCGCGCGCCCGAAC
>CAYMJK010000243.1:0-2527 GCA_964390535.1 uncultured Phycisphaeraceae bacterium
GGTCACCGAGCCCAAGCTGGTCATCGCCGACGAGCCGACGGGCAATCTCGACCCGGCCACCGGCGCCGCGGTGCTCGATCTGCTGCTGCAGCAGGTGGCGCAGCGCGGCGCCACGCTGCTCATGGTGACACACAACCACACCGTGCTCGACCGCTTCGACCGGGTGATCGACATAGAAGATTTTTCACCACAGAGGCACAGAGGGCACAGAGAGCAAGGCATTGGATTTGGCGAGGCGGATTCGACCGAACCGCGTGCTATTCCGCAGGAGCGATCCTGATGGCGCCGGACTTTACACGGCGATTGCGCCCTAAGGGCGGATGTGCGCTCTGTGCTTCGCGCTTTGTGCTTTCCCGCCTCCCCCATCCACTCCCCATCTGTGTCATCTGTGGTTGCGCATCTCCGTCTTCCCACATGCACAAGGCGGCCGACGTTGCGGAGGCCCAACCATGATCGGCGCCTGCAGGCTTGCATGGCGGCACGCGATGCACAACGGCGTCATTACCGGCGCCCTGGCGCTCTGCTTCGCAGTTGCGCTGGCACTCCCGGTGGCGACGCGGGCGGTCACAGCGCGCTTCGAAGCCCAGCTCCGGGGCCGCGCCGAGGCGACCCCCCTGGTCGCCGGCGCCCCCGGCAATCGCTTCGATCTCACGTTCAGCGCCCTCTACTTCCGCGCTGGCGATCTCCGCCCGGTCTCCCTGCGCGAGGTGGAGGCGCTCGCGCAGGCCGGCCTCGGGACGCCCGTCGGCATGAGCGCCCGCTTTACCACCCGCGGGGAGCCGCTGGTCGGCGTCGGCGCCGAGTACTTCGCCCTGCGCGATCTGCGCCCGCAGCGGGGAACCCTCCCCGTCATGATGGGCGATGTTGCGCTCGGATCAGCCCTTGCCCAGCGCCTCGAGCTTGCCCCCGGCGACAGCCTGTTCTCCGATCAGCGCGAGCTGTACGACATCGCCCGCGCGCCCGCCCTCAAGATGACGGTCTGCGGCGTGTTGGCGCCGACGGGCGGGCCGGATGATGGCGCCGCGTTCGTCGATCTCAAGACCATCTGGCTCCTCGAAGGCCTCGCCCACGGGCACACCGATGCGGCGGCGATAGACGAGTCGCTGCTCCTCGGCCGCGCCGACGATCAGATCGTGCTCAGCGAGGCCGTGATCGAGCACAACGAAGTGACGCCGGAAACCGCCGCGAGCATCCACATGCACGGCGACCCCGGCGCCGCCCCACTCACGGCGATCCTGTTCTTCCCTCGCGACGACAAGGCCCGCGCCCTGATCAAGGCCCGCGTCAACGCTGCCGGCGCGCTGCAGATGGTCGAGCCCGGCGAGGTGATCGACGACCTCATGGCCTACATCCTCCGCATCCGCGGCCTGCTGGATGCCCTCGCTGCGGTGATGGGCGTCACGACGCTCACGCTGATCGCGCTGGTCTCCCTCCTGAGCGCGAAGATCCGGGCCCGCGAGATGTGGATGCTGCGCCGGATCGGCGCCGGGCCGCGGTTCATCGCCTCGCTGTACGGGGCCGAGTTGGCGATCATCGCTATGATCAGCGTCGGGATTGCCGCGGCGATCGTCGCAGCGGCGGCGGCGGTGGGGGAGCGGGCGCTGTTGCTGTTGTAGGGGGGAAGGGATCAGAAATCAGAGAATAGAGACCAGAGATCAGGGAGCGGTGATCGCCGTGCGATATCCGATATCCGGGGACTGAAGATTGCGAACAATGATCTGCTTGTTTTTCGTTGCGGTCGCCACCCTCGTCGCTTGTGAGCGCGTGCCCGCGCCGGCGCCCGCTCCAGCGGCCGGCCCGCGGACGATCTACACCACGTTTTATCCCACCACCTACTTCGCCCGGCGCATCGCCGCCGGCGAGTTCGAGGTCATCTGCCCTGTTCCCGAAGACGCCGACCCCATCTTCTGGCAGCCCCCGCGGGAGGGGATCGCGGCCTATCAGCAGGCGGGCGCCATCATCATCAACGGCGCCGGCTTCGAGAAGTGGGTTCAGACTGCCGCGCTGCCGCAGAGCCGCGTGATCGATTCCGCCGCCGACATCCCCGGTGGATTCATCGAGTACGAGACCACCACCCATAGCCACGGCGCCGGCGGCGAGCACACCCACGAGGGGATCGATGGCCACACCTGGCTGGATCCCCGGGCCGCCATCGCGCAGGCCGAAGCAATCCGCGATGGCCTCTCGCGACTGTTCCCCCAGCGGACGGAGGAGTTCGCCCGCGGCTTCGACGCCCTGCGCCGCGATCTGGAAGCGCTGGATGCGCGCTTCGCAGCACTGACTCCGGCGCTGCAGGGCGCCCAACTCCTCGCCTCTCATCCCGCGTACAACTACCTTGCCCGCCGCTACGGCTGGGACATCACGAACTTCGATCTCGATCCCGAGGCGCCGATCGCGGACGACGCATGGGCCGAGATCGCGGCCGCCGCGGACTCCCAGGCCCGCGCCCGCATCCTCCTCTGGGAGTCCGAACCGCTGCAAGAGGCGAGCGCGCGCCTGAGCGCCGAACTGAACATCACCAGCATCC
>CAYMJK010000244.1:0-6695 GCA_964390535.1 uncultured Phycisphaeraceae bacterium
GAGCTCGCGCATCGGGGCGCTGCGACGGATCCCGCACCTGGCGCCGCTGGCGGGTCGCATCATCGCGTGGGACCTGCCGGGGCACGGGGAGGCGCCCGGGCGCAGCGCGCTGGGGGCGCGGGAGGCGGGGGCGCTTCGTGCGCTCAGCGCCGACCTGCGGCGTCAGGGGGAAGGGCGGCCGATCGTTCTCTACGGCTCATCGCTCGGGGCGGGCGTTTCCATCGTGGCTGCCGCGGCGGGGCCGGAGGTGGAGGTTGCGCTCGTGATCGCCGAGGCGCCGTACTGTCTGGCGGCGACGCCGGCACGGGCGGTGCTGCGGGCCCGGGGCGTGCCGCCGCTGGGGCGGCTGGGGCCGGCGATGGCGCTTGCAGCGCTCTTGAACGGGACGGATCCGTTGTGGCGCGGGTTCGACCGTGCGCGGCAGGCTTCGCGGCTGCGCTGCCCGCTCGTGGTGATCCACGGGGGGCAGGATGCCATCTGCCCGCTGGCCGATGGAGAGGCGATCGCGCGGGCGGCAGCACGGGGGAAGCTGGTGGTGATCGAGGGGGCGGGGCACAACGATCTGTGGTCGCCGCCGCACATTGAGGAGACGGCGCGGGCGGTGCGGGAGGCGCTGGGGCAGTTGCAGTCGCGTCGGCCGGTGTCCGATACAGCGTGTGGGGCGTGGTGACTCATGACTGATCCATGGCAGGAAGCGCGGGCACGGGCGGCGGCCATCTGCGGGGCTTCGCTGCCGGCTGGCCGGCGCGGCGAGCTGGCGCAGCGGGCGATCGGGCTGCTCGATCTGACCACGCTGCGGGCGACGGACACGGCGCAGGATGTCGTGGCGTTGTGCGTGCGCGCGATCGCGCCGGTGGCGCCGGATCCGGGGGCGCATGTCGCGGCGGTGTGCGCACATTCGTCGCTGGTGGGGATCGCGGCCGAGGCGCTGGATGCCAGCGCGGTGCGACCGTGCTGCGTTGCGGGAGCGTTTCCGCACGGGCAGGCGCCGCTGGCGGCGAAGGTCGCCGAGGTCGCCGCCGCGCTGGAGGCGGGGGCGCAGGAGGTGGATGTCGTCATCAACCGTGGACTTGTAATGGAGGAGCGCATCGGGGACGTGGCGCGGGAGATCGGGGCGATGCGCGCGGTGGTAAGCGAGCATCCGGGGGCGATCCTGAAGGTGATTCTGGAGACGTGCGAGATTCCGGCGCCGGAGACGCTGCGCGCTGTCGCGCGGGCGGTGATCGCGGAGCTGGCCGATGGCGACTTCCTGAAGACGAGCACCGGCAAGGGGGCGGCGGGCGCGACGCCGGAGGGCGCGGTGGTGATGCTCGATGCGATCGCGGATGCGGCTCGCCATGGCAGGCGCATCGGGTTCAAGGCGGCGGGCGGGGTGGGCGCGGTCGATGACGCCGTGATGTACATGCGGCTCACCGAGGCCATTGCCGGCCGGGACTGGGTGGATCCGGCGCGGCTGCGGATCGGGGCGTCGGGGGCGTCGGGGCTGCTTGATCGGCTGCTGGAGGCGTAGCGCCCTGGGGCGCCACAGGGCATGGCGCCCGGCGGTTCAGTTCTGGCTCATTTCCAGACGACGTTGCCGCGGCCGGGCTTGATGCGGCCGATGGTCCACACGCGCTCGCCCATGCGCTCGAGCTGTGCGGTGATGGAGTCGGCGAACGTGGGGCGGACGATGAGGCAGTAGCCGACGCCCATGTTGAAGACGCGGGCCATCTCCTCATCGGAGACGCCGCCCTTCTGCTGGAGGAACCCGAAGACGGGCTGCGTTTCCCACGAGCCGGGGGCCAGCGCGGCATCGACCCTCTCGTTGAGGCTGCGCTCGAGGTTGGCGGCGAGGCCGCCGCCGGTGATGTGGGCCATGCCGGAGACGACCTGCTTCACCTTGTAGGAGCGCAGGAGGCGGGCGATCTGCTTCGCGTAGATGCGCGTTGGCATCAGGAGGATCTCGCCGAGAGGGCGCTCGTCCTCGAGCTCGGGGTAGACCTTGTCCAGCTTGAGCCTGGCGCGCTTCACGATGCGGCGGACGAGGCTGAACCCGTTGCTGTGCACGCCGCTGGAGGCAAGGCCGAGCACGATGTCGCCAGGCTCGACGCGCAGCGGGTTGATGGCCCGCTTGAGTTCGACGACGCCAACGGCGAAGCCGGCGAGGTCGTAGTCACCGGGAGCGTAGAGGTCCGGCATCTCGGCGGTTTCGCCGCCGAGCAGGGCGCAGCCGGCGAGTTCGCACCCGTCGGCGACGCCCTTGACGATCTGCTCGATCTGCCCCGGGTCAACCTTGTGAATGCCGATGTAATCCAGGAAGAGCAGCGACTCGGCGCCCTGCACCACCATGTCGTTGACGTTCATGGCGACGCAGTCCTGGCCGATGGTGTCGTGCACGCCAAGATCGATCGCCAGCTTCACCTTGGTCCCGACGCTGTCGGTGCAGGCGACCAGCACGGGGTCGCGGTAGTTGCGTTTGAAGAGCTTCTCGTTGTAGTCCAGCCGCAGGAGCCCCGCGAAGCCGCCCGGATTGGCAATGACGCGGGGGCCGTGGGTGCGGCGGAGATGGCTGAGGATGCGGCTGGCGGCCTCGTCCCCGGCCTCGATGTCCACGCCTGCAGCGGCGTAGGTGAGGCCGTTGGGGCTTGCGCCGCTCCGGCTCGGGGACCGCTTTCGGCTGGTGGAAGTGTCTGCCACGGGAAAGGATAGAGCGCCGAGGCGGCGGGCCGTGTCGGTTGGGCCATCTCGTGGCTCACTTCCGCCCGAGGATCACGTACCCGGTCACCTGCTTGCCGTCGCGGTCGACGAGCACCTCCACCAGGTCGCCCGGGGAGTGCGTCACCAGCAGCGTCTGCCAGGCGGCGAGGTCGGCCACCTCCTGGCGGTTCCACCGGAGCAGCGTGTCGCCCTCCTGCAGCCCGCCTGCCGCGGCGGGGGAGTCCGGCTCGACATCGGTGATGCGGAGGCCGGTGTCGCTCTCGCTGGTGGTGACGCCGAGGCTGATGGTGATCTTCGGCGCCGGCGGGACATCCGGGAGGGGGTCGGCGGCGATGATCTCGCGCTGGCCGTCGGCCTTGCGGAACGGAAGCGCCCCCTCGCGCTGGGCCAGACCGAGGGCGAGGTCCACCACCAGGCGCACGATCTGCACGGCGCCGCGCCGGTTGATCAGGGCCGCCACATCGGTCGGGCGGTGGTACTGGTCGTGGTATCCGCTGAAGAAGCAGAGGATCGGGATGTCGGCCTGGTAGAAGCTGGCGTGATCGGAGTTGGACAGCACCCGCGGCGCCAGCGCGATGACAAGGCCGGAGCGATCGAAGTACGGCCTGGCCCAGTCCTTGAGCCCTTCGCCGGTGGCGGCGCCTTCGATCTCCAGTTCGCGGTCGCGCAGGCGGCCGATCATGTCCATGTTGAACATGAGATACATCGCGTCGCGCGGCATGGGCGGATGGGCGACGAAGTGCTCGGAGCCGATCATGCCGCTCTCCTCGGCGGTGAAGGCAACGAAGGCGATCGAGCGGGCATCGGCATCCGGCGGAAGCTCGTCGTAGGCCTCGCGCAGCAGCCGGGCCGCCAGCAGCAGGCCGGCCGTGCCGGAGGCGTTGTCATCCGCGCCGGGATGCACGCGGCCGCCCTCGCTGGCGAGGGAGCCGAAGGCGCCGTATCCGACGTGGTCGTAGTGGGCGCCGATGATGAGCCATTCGTCGGCGAGTGCGCCGCGCCCGGAGAGGGCGGCGCCGACGTTGTCGCTGGCGATTGTCCTGACCACCGTCTGGAGTTCGACCGTCCCGCCCTCCAGGGCAAGCGGGGGCATCCCCTCGTCCGCCAGCTTTCGCAACTCCAGGAGGGAACGCCCCTCGGGGTCGCCTGCGCGCACGAGGGCGTCCGCCTGCTCGATGGTCATCATGACCACGGGTTCGTCGAAGGTGGTGTCGGCGCGGTGTGAGCCCGGATCGATCAGGCGGTCGGCACGGGGGTCGTCGGCGCCGGGGGCGTTCACCAGGATCACCCCCTCGGCGCCGTAGTGCAGGGCGGCGCCGATCTTCGCCGCAAGGGATGCCGAGACGCTCCAGCCGCGGGCGGCCCAGTGGCTCAGCCCCTCGTCGTCCATCGGCTCGTACCGGAGCACGAGGGCGATGCGCCCGGTGAGGTCGGTTCCTTCCGGGTAGCTGGTGTAGCCGTCCTGCCCGTGGGCGATGGAGTAGCCGACGAAGGTAACGCCGGCGCGGGCCTTGCCGTCGCCGGCGTAGCCGAGGGTCACGAAGTCGGTCCCGTGCCGCAGCGCGCGCGCAGGCGCGCCCCCCGCCTCGATCACCAGGCGCTGTTCTTCGGGCGGGCCCATGGCCGAGCCGAGATCGTCCAGCGTCTGCCGATAGCTGGCCCGGGGGGTGAGCACCTCGGCGCCATCGGCGGCGATCTCGCTCTGCGGGAAGAGAGGCGTGAGGCCGAGCTGGCGGAAGTGGAATTCCACGTATTCGGCGGCGAGGGCGTTGCCGCGGCTGCCGGGCGCCCGGCCCTCGAAGAACGGGTCGGCGAGGGTGGTGATGTGGGTGTCGAATTCCTGGGCATCGGGGCCGAGGGCCTCGAGCGTGTCGGCGATGGAGCCGGGAGCGACGAGGCTGGCCGCGGGCGCGGGGGAGTCGGGGGCGCCGGGGGCGACATCCTGCCCGGCGCAGATGGAGACCAGCAGCAGGGCGCCCGCGAATTGACAGATCAGCTTCAACGCCAGTTCCTTTCCAGATCCGCTCATCGTACAGATGAGGCGGGCGGGCGCGGCAGGCGCCTGAATCCGGGCGACCCCCGCGCTATCGTTCCCGGCCCTTCCGGACCCCGAAAAAGCCCTCCCTGTGCGAAAGAAGACACCAGGAATGACTGCGATCGACACCTCCGGCCACGCGCCGGCCGCTGCCGGCGCCCCCCGCCCCCCCCACTCTTCCTCCGCCCCTGACGGGGCCTCGCTGCTGCAGCCGACCGACGCCTTCGCCCCCCGCCACATCGGCCCGGATGAGGTGGAGATCGAGGCGATGCTCGGGCTCATCGGCTTCCGATCGCTGGATGAGCTGACCGACAAGGCAGTGCCCGCCAGCATCCGGAGCGATCGGCCGCTGGGGCTGGCGCCGGCGCTGAGCGAGAGCCAGGCGCTGGCGGAGCTGCGGCGGCTGGCGGAGAAGAACCGGGTCTTCCGGTCGTTCATCGGGATGGGGTACAGCGGGACGATCACCCCGCCGGTGATCCTGCGCAACATCCTGGAGAATCCGGGCTGGTACACGCAGTACACGCCGTATCAGGCGGAGATCAGCCAAGGGCGGCTGGAGGCGCTGATCAACTACCAGACGCTGGTGACCGACCTGACGGGGATGGAGATCGCCAACTCGTCGCTGCTGGACGAGGCGACCGCCTGCGCCGAGGCGATGACCATGGCGCAGCGGCAGGCGAAGTCGAAGGCGACGGCGTTCTTCGTCGACCAGGAGTGCCACCCGCAGAACATCGCCGTCATGCGGACGCGGGCAGAGCCGCTGGGGATCGAGATCGTCGTTGGCGACCCGATGGACATGGACGCCGGCGCGGTGTTCGGCGCGATCTTCCAGTACCCGGGGACGCGCGGCTACCTGATGGACTTTTCCAGGCAGATCGACGCCTTGCACGAGAACGGGGCGCTGGGCGTGGTGTCGGCCGACCCGCTGGCGCTCTGCCTGCTGAAGCCGCCGGGCGAGATGGAGGCCGATATAGTCGTCGGGTCGATGCAACGCTTCGGCGTGCCGATGGGCTATGGCGGGCCGCACGCCGCCTACATGGCGACGAAGGACGCGCACAAGCGGGCGATGCCGGGGCGGCTGGTCGGCGTATCGGTCGACGCGCGGGGCAACCGGGCCTACCGGCTGGCGCTGCAGACGCGCGAGCAGCATATCCGGCGCGAGAAGGCGACCTCGAACATCTGCACGGCGCAGGTGCTGCTGGCGGTGATCGCCGGCATGTACGCCGTCTTTCACGGGCCGCGCGGGTTGCAGGCGATCGCCGAGCGGGTGCACCGTAAGGCCGCCGCTTTGGTCGACGGGCTGGAGCGGATGGGCTTCAAGTGCGGGCCGAAGTCGTTCTTCGACACCGTCATGGTCGAGGCCGGCGACCGGCAGGACGAGTTCCTGCGCGCCGCCGTCGAGCAGGGTATCAATCTGCGCCGGCTGGACGGCGGCCGCATCGGCATCACCGTCGACGAGCGGACGCGGCCGGCGACGGTCGAGGCCGTCTGGCGCGCCTTCGGCGGGGCGGACGTCAGGTATCCGGAGAAGCGGCCGGAATACCGGCTGCCGGCGCGTCTGATCCGCGAGAGCGGCTATCTGGACCACCCGATCTTCCACATGAACCGGGCCGAGTCCGAGATGACGCGCTACATGCGGCGGTTGGCGGACCGGGACCTGGCGCTGGACCGCTCGATGATCCCGCTGGGGTCGTGCACCATGAAGCTGAACGCGACGGTGGAGATGCTGCCGATCACCTGGCCGGAATTCGCCGAGCTGCACCCCTACGCCCCGGCCGACCAGGCGCAGGGCTATGCCGAGCTGATCGGCGACCTGTCGGAGAAGCTGTGCGCGATCACGGGGTATGACGCGATCTCCATGCAGCCGAATTCGGGCGCGCAGGGCGAATACGCGGGACTGCTCACCATCCTCGCCTGGCACAGGGCGCAGGGCCACGAGAACCGCCATGTCTGCCTGATCCCC
>CAYMJK010000245.1:0-5999 GCA_964390535.1 uncultured Phycisphaeraceae bacterium
ATCCGGCCTGCGGGGGGAAGACGGGGTCGCCGGCGCCATCGTTGGCGCGCTTGCCGCCGCGGTCCTTGTGGCAGTTGTCGCCGTTGGGCTTGCTCAGGTTGCGGTCATAGTTGACGCTGCGGCCGACGAAGAGCGCCGGCGCCGGGTCGAGACCGCCGGTGTCCTCGGCGACATCCTCCCAGTCCCAGAGGCAGCGGACGTTGCCGAGGGCGAGGGGCGCCTCCACCGCGGTGTCATCCGACTTGCGGATGCGCAGCTTCGCGATGATCGGGATCAGCGGCCCGTCGCCCCACTGGGTGCGGTGATGGTCGAAGCCGGCGTTGGAGTACATCTCGGCCGAGGCGGTCTTGAAAAGGTTGCCGAGGAGCTCGAGCTTTGCCGTGTCGCCCTCGGCTGGGAGGCTGCCCCCGAGCGTGTCGTACAGATCGCGGTGGCTGCCCTTCTTGATGTCGCCGGCGGGGGCGGCGTCGGCGGGGAGCGTCTTCTTGTCGCCGAGCTCGAGCGTCACATCATGGACGAGCACATGGAACCAGGTCCATGCCGCGGGCGACTGCGGGCGGGTGGACGACGAGGTGCTGAGGCGCAGCTTGTACGGCGAGTGCTCGGCGGTGGGGACGCCATCCGGGAAGTTGGCGTGCGGGCCGGCGCCGAGTTCGAACTTGAGGGTGTGCTCGCCATCGGCGAGTTCGGCCTCGGTGAGATCGCGCTGCCAGAGGGGGGCGGCGTCGAAGCGGCCGAAGAGTTCGAGGCGGGCGGCGGTGACGCCGCGCTTCGGGTCGTTGATGTGGTACTTGAGGGTGAGGTCTTCGACGCCAGGGGCGTAGTGGAAGTCCTCCTTGCCATCTTTCTCCTCGGTCCCGCCGCCGGACTTGCTCTTTACTGACCCCGCCTCGAGCTGGATCCACGCGACGCCGTGGTCCGGGGGAACCAGGGTGTTGTGGTGCTTTGCGCCGAGGGAGGCGGCGGTGCGGGCGACGCGCGCCTCCGGCGGCTGGCCGGCCCAGGTCTCGTCGATCTCGTCGAGGAACTCCTCGGGCGTGATCGGGGGTGGATACGGTGGCGTTGCCATGGTGCAGTCGCTCTCCTGGCCGGCCGCCCTCCGGCGGCGCCGCGTTCAGCAGCCGTAGACGTCCTTCAACTTGCCCCGCGTCTGCGGCCCGACGATGCCATCGACGCCGATCTGCTGCGTGGTCTGAAAGCGGCGCACGGCCGCATCGGTGAGCGGGCCGTGGATCCCGTCCACGGGGCCGGAGTCGTAGGCGAGGTTGTTGAGCCGCGCCTGATAGCCGCTGATCTGTTCGAGCGGATCGAGCTCGCCGATGCGCAGGCGCCAGAGCAGCGGCGGCTCGCTCTCGCCGTGCAGGAAGACCTCGAGCGTTCCGGCGCTGCCGTCGGCGGGAACCTCGTGCTCGATGCGGCCGTCGCCGGCGGTTTTGCCCTCCAGCGGCGGGAGCGGGGCGATGGTGAGGCGGTACTTCTTGCCGGCGACGGCCTTGTCCTTGACATCCTTGACGACGATGGCGAGGAGCGTGCGCTCGACCTCGAGCTCGAACGTGTGCGCCTTCTCCGTGCCGACGGATACGCCGCCGGGGTCGAGTTCGGGGATGACGATCTGGTCGCCGGGGTGGATGAGGTTGGGGTTGGGCCGGAGCTGGCGGAACTCGCCGTTCTCGGCGTGGTCGTAGATGGGGCGCCAGTGGTCGAAGCCGTAGCTGCGCGCAATCTGCGACAGGCATTCGCCCTGGCTGACCGTGTGCACCTTCGACATCGCGTCTCCTTCGGGCCGGCCGCGGCGGCCGGGCTCACTTGCTCTTCCA
Organism: uncultured Phycisphaeraceae bacterium; assembly: GCA_964390535.1. Lineage (GTDB taxonomy): Bacteria > Planctomycetota > Phycisphaerae > Phycisphaerales > UBA1924 > CAYMJK01. The sequence goes on from CAYMJK010000245.1 coordinate 1,818, forward strand.
GCACGACTTGTCGTGCTCGGGGAAGACGACCTTGCACTGACCGGAGGGGATGCCCTCGACCCGGGCGAAGCCGTTGCCGTCGAGCGTGCCGCTCCAGACGGTCTTGTCGCTGAGCGTGACTTCCACGCGTTCGCCGGGGACGGGCTTGCCGGCGTCATCGACGAGCTTGATTTCGATCCAGCTCTTCTTTTCCTGTTTCTCCTCGGCGGTCTTCGCCGGCTTGAAGGGGGTGGCCTTCTGGCTGCCGTACTTCCCTTCCCGGGTTTCGCGCTGGCGGGCCTTGATCTCTTCGATCTTGCCGGGATCGGCCACATCGGCCTCGGCGGGCGCCTCGGGGGGGGCGGGCGCGACTGCGCTTCCGGCTTTTCCGCTCTTCGGGCTTGGCACGGGGCGCTCCGGTGGGGGTCGGTGGGGTCGGGGGCGGATCAGTGGAGTCGGTGAGGGGCGGGTGGTTCGGTGGGCTAGTTGATCTTCACGAGCCCGCCCTTGAGGATGAGCATGCCGTCGCCGGCGACGGTGGACATGGGGCTCTTGAGGTCGGCCTTCGCGCTGGATTCGAGCTTGAGCGGCGCAGTGGCCTTCACCTCGGTGGGGCCGGTGGACTTGACCTCGATCTTGCCGGAGGTCCCGATGGTGATGCCGCCGGCCTCGATGGCGATGTGCGAGCCGCCGACCTTCAGCGTGAGGTTGGTCGTCGCCTCGATCACGATGTTGGCGGCCTTCAGGTAGTAGTCGCCGCTGGTCTTCTCGGAGTGATCGGCCTTGAAGACCTCGACGACATCCCCGCTGACGGTGAGGGAGAGCGAGCCGACGACGGCCTTGGCCTCCTTGCCGCTGACCTTGAGGTGGCGGTCGCGGCCGATCTCTTCCATGTGGTCGTTGTCGACCTTCTCGCTGCGATCGTGCTCGACGAGCTCGAGCTGGTCGTTCTTGACGACGAGGTGGCGGTCGTGGCCGACCCACTCGTAGCCGTCGTTCTCGACGCGGACATCCTGGTTCTTCTGGGCGTGGATGAAGATCTGCTCTTCGCCCTTTTTGTCCTGGAAGCGGATCTCGTTGAAGCCGCCGGCGCCGGGGGTCGTGCCCGTCTTGATGCCGCTGAGCGTCTTGTGGTCGGGGAGGGTGTAGGGCGGGGTGTTGTCGCCGTTGTAGACGCGCCCGGTGATGATGGGCCGGTCGGGGTCGCCCTCGAGGAAGTCGACGATGACCTCCTGGCCGATGCGCGGGAGGAAGATGGCGCCCCACTGGCGGCCGGCCCACCCCTGGGAGACGCGGATCCAGCAGGAGCTGGTCTCATCGGCGGCCTCGGAGCGGTCCCAGTGGAACTTGACCTTCACGCGCCCGTGCTCGTCGGTGTAGATCTCATCGCCGGCAGGGCCGACGACGATGGCCGTCTGCGGCCCGCGGACGATGGCCGCGGGGGTGGCGCGGGCGGGGCGCCAGGTGATGTCGACGGGAATGCACTCGAAGGTGTTCTCGTAGGGCTCGACGCCGGCGCCGCCGGAGACGTAGGGATCGGCGCTGACGGCGTGGCGGACCCGGCGCAGGGCCCACTGCTTGCCCTCCTCGGCGGCCAGGTGGTGAGCCTCGACGGTGAACTTGCACCCGGGGGCGAAGCTGCGGCAGCGGCTGGCGCCGCGGACGGTGTCATAGCCGGACTCGATCTGCTCCATGCGGATGCGGGCGAGTGCGGCGGCGGCGCCATCGTCGATGCGGCCGCTGGGGAACTCGTAGAGCTCGTTCTCCTTGATGCCGGCGAGGTCGAGGACGGTCTGCTCCTTGCCGGCGATCGGGGCCGCGGGGCGCTCGAAGTCGAAGTCGGCGTGGGCGACGCGGCCGGTGGTGAACTCGTGGCGATGCTCCCAGGCGGTGATCTCGTCGCCGACCTCCTCGAAGCTGGTGGGGCCGGTGTAGCGGACGCGCCCCTCGCGGCAGTCGCGGTAGGCGCCGGCGTGGTCGCCGAGGGCGAGCACGTGCCGCCCGTCCTCGTGCACGAAGGTGTAGTAGATCCCCTCGCGCTCCATGAGGCGGCTGACGAAGTCGAAGTCGGTCTCGCGGTACTGGACGCAGTAGTCCATCTTCGGGTACGAGCTGGAGAGCCCGGAGATGTCGTAGTCGTGCAGGCCGGCGGCCTTGAACACCGCCTCGAGCACATCGGGGACGGTCATGTCCTGGAAGATGCGGCAGTCGGAGCGGAGCTTGAGGAACCAGAGCAGGGGGACGATGGTGGCGGTGTAGACGGTGGCGCGGTCGCCGCTGCCGTGGTTGCTGAAGTCGCGGACGTAGCCGTTGAAGTAGCGGGGCTCGTCGGCGGGGTCGAGCAGCGTGATGGTGACGTTCTGTCCGACGATGTCCTTCGGGGCGATCGCGTCGTCGTGGGAGAGCATGCTCAGCCGCAGCTCGAAGCACTGCGACAGCTCCTCGACGCCCTCGAAGGCGGTGAGCACGAGGGCGTTCTCCCCGAGCGGGGTAGAGACGCCGAAGCGCCGGGTTGCCTGGTCGAACTGATCCATCACACGCCTCGTTTCTCAGGGCCGCAGCGACGCCCGCGGCAGGGGGGCCGCGGGCACGCTGGGTCTAGTAGCCCCCCCGGGGGGGGGGCGGCCGCCTGGTCAGGAGCGGCCCTTGGCCGGGCTGTACTTGCCGGGGACCTGGCCCTTCTTGTCACCGGTCTCCGGATCGATAACGACGTAGGTCCACTCGACCTCGGTGAAGGTGAGGGAGACCGACTCGGTGGGGAGCGGATCGCCCGACGAGTTGCCGCTGAAGCCGTAGCCGTTGACGATCACGTTCTTGAGGAGGTACTTGAGGTAGGGCTCCTGCTTGTTCTTCACGGTGGTGCAGAAGTGGACCTCGACCTCCGGGAAGAGCGTGCCGTTGGCGCAGGCCTCCTGGAGCTTGGTGCTCGACTTGTCGAGCTGGCGGACGACCGAGACGTCGCTGAGGGAGGTCTCGCCGCGGGCGCGCTGATGGTCCTTGGCGCCGGGCGGGATGGACCGGGAGACGCCGGCGCTCATCGACTCGATGATGATCCAGTCCTTGTGGTCGGCCTCGGTGGCCTCGCCCTTGATGTCGCCGAGTTTCACGTATGCGGGCATGACTGTTCTCCTGATGCGGCCCTGGGACCGCGTGCGGGGTGGTGGTGGGGGTATTGTGATCCGCCGGATGGCGGCGGGTGGTTACGGTGGCATGGGTGTGCGCCGCGCGGCGGCGCTCAGGACTTGCCCTTGCCCGGGTTGTACTTGGCGGCGACCTGGCCCTTCTTGTCGCCGGTCTCCGGATCGATGACGACGTAGGTCCACTCGACCTCGGTGAAGGCGAGCGAGACGGTCTCGGAGGGGAGCGGGTCGCCCGAGGCGGTTCCCGAGAGGCTGTAGCTGGAGACGATCACCTTCTTGAGGACGTACTTGAGGTAGGGCTCCTGCTTGTTCTTGACGGTGGTGCAGAAGTGGACCTCGACCTCCTCGAAGAAGGCGCCGTTGGCGCACGCCTCCTGGAGCTTGGTGCTGGACTTGTCCAGCTGCCGGACGAGGACGACATCGGACAGGGAGGTTTCTCCGCGGGTCCGCTGGTGGTCCTTGGCGCCCTCGGGCGTCGAGCGGGACATGTACGACTGCATCGATTCGATGATGATCCAGTCCTTGTGGTCGGCGTCGGTGGCTTCGCCCTTGATGTCGCCGAGCTTTACGAATGCGGGCATGACTTTCTCCTGGAGGCGGTCTTTCGACCATGTGCCGTGCTGGTTGTCCCGCCGACGCCGCCGACGGGGTTGGAACACAGAGTTCTCCGCGCTGCGGCGGCGAAGTTGCGTGGTTCGGCCGAAAAAGTTCTGAAAACCCTTGCGGACGCGGGTTTCCGGCGATACCTGCGCGCAGCGCGACCCCGCCGGCTCCGGCCGGCCGTGGTCGGTCTCGTGCCGTCAAGCGCAGGCGGCGGGCGACGCTCACGCGGGCGCCTGGAATTGGCGTTGCCGCGGGATGGCGACGGCTCCTGGCGGGGCCATGCCGCGGCAGGGGGAGTAGGGGCGTCAGGGGGCGCGGCAAGCTGGGCAAGTTGCGGCGGGCCGAGCCTTACGAGTTGGTGTAGGAGAACGACCCGTCGCCGACACCGACCACGATCCGGTCGATCTACTCGCCCTCGCTCACCAGCGAGAGGAGCGCGCCTGGGAGCTCCACCCGGAGG
>CAYMJK010000246.1:0-5750 GCA_964390535.1 uncultured Phycisphaeraceae bacterium
ATCAGGGGAGCGAGCGAACCGCTGCCGCCGCCGCCGATCGCACTTTCCCGCGAGCGCCGGTTCGGATCGGTCCACGGATAGTCCCAGGCTTCGCGCACGATGATCGGCTCCGCCGGCGCGGGACCGCCATCCTCCACCAGCACGGCGATGGTGTCGCGGCCGATGACATCCACGAGGTAGTCGCGGACCTTGACCACGACATCATCCACCTGATTCTGGGCCACCGTCACCGCGCCGGTGCGCCGGTCGCCGATGCCGAGGCCGACGTAGGCGACGGCGATCATCGCGAACAGGGCGAGGGAGCTGACCACCAGCACGATCGTCGAGCCGCGGCGGCGGGCGCCGGCGGGGGCGCCGCAGAGTGCGCGCAGGATGGCGGTGGTACGGGAGCGATAGGACCTGGAGGCCCTATGGGACCTACAGAAGTTGGTCGGGGGGGTTGGGTGAGTCATTGGTGGACTCCTTTCGAGCGCTGCCACCCTGGTTGGCGCCGGATCCGATCGCCTGCTGTGCAGTGGTCATCGTGGGGGTCGTGGGGGTCGTGGGGGTCATGGGTCGGGGTTTCCCGGCGCTTTGAACACGAACTGGAAGGTCTGCTCGATGGCGGGCTCGCTCGGGTCGGCGAGCGACATGGTGACGCGGATGAGCTCCGGCCAGGCCCAGGGGATCGAGTCGGAGGCGGAGGCGGGCAGGGCCGCCACGGGAAGCTGCGTCAGCAGGTCCCGCACCGGATGCATCGCCGCGCCGGAGGGCTGGCCGGGGTTCTGCGGGTTGAAGGTGGGGTCGAGGAAGCCGAAGAAGCTGACGAGCACACCGTCGTCAGTCGCCGCCCCCGGCGGAAAGGTCTGCTCGTGAATCGGATCCTCGAAGCCATGGATGAGCTGCGCGCTGACCGGGTAGCTGCCGAAGAGGTCGCCGGGGTCGGCGAAGGCTTCGATGCCCGCCGGCGCCGGGTGGCGGAAGCGGTAGGGAAGCAGGAATCGCTGATCCTCAGTGGAGGAATACGGCTGTTCGAGATAGGGGCGGGCCGCGACGATGTCGGTCGGCTCGAACACGCCATCGCCATCGATGTCCACCTCGCGCTCGATGCCGTGCCAGAAGAGATTGCCGTTCTCATCGACCTTGCCGAAGGACCACTCGATGATGAATTCGGTGCAGCGCGGAACGAGGAGCGACGATGTCAGCGCCATCTGATCGGCGAGGCGGACCGCGCGGCTCAGCGGCTGAAGATCCATCGGCTCGAGGTACGCCGGGGGCGCGGGTTCGTAGCGGATGCGCACGTCGCCGGGCGCCGCCACCCAATCGGGCGGGTAGGGCGAGGGGGCGCTCCAGCCTGTGGGGCCGGGGCTGGGCTGGTTCGCGAAGCCGACTGACGGCGCCGGCAGGGCATCGAGCATCCACGCCTGCTGCACGAAGAAGGGCGCGACGATCCCGGCGTAATCGCCCGTCGGAAGTGCGGTGAGGCCGGGCAGTTGCACCTGTCCGGGGCCGCTCACCGGCGAGGACATCACGATCCGCCGGACCTCGGCGAGATCGGTCGTGGCCAGATCGACCAGGCCGGATGTGAACAGGGGGTGCGTTGCCGGGGTCTCGCCCGGGATCGCGGCGCTGCGGACCGTGCCGGTGGCGCCGCCCATGGTCGGGCCGCCGCCGCCGAGCGTGACAGGCAGCAGGTGGTCGAGCGAGCCGAAGACGCTCCGTGCCGCGGGCTGGCCGGCGAGCTGCGTGTCCTGATCGCTGCGCATCGCGGGGGGAAGGCCGAAGAGCGACGGGCGATCCCTGAGCGAACCGTCCGCGCCGGCGAGGGCAACCTGCAGGCGCAGCAGGCCCCACTCGGAGGCGTAGCGGTTCGGATTGGGCAGGTTTCCGGCCAGCGGGTCGGGAAAGCCGAGGGGACCGGTGTTGGCGTTGTCATCGTCCGCCCGCGGGAAGATGTACACGCTGTTGACCTGCTCATCCACCGGCTGGCGGGCGCCATGGCCGTAGTAGATCATCGCGCTGCCGGCCTCGGCGGTGTAGCCGGCGCCGAGGGGCTCGCGCCCGCTGGTGAACTCGCCCTCGCGGAAGAAGACCATCTCGTCGATGCGGCGGGGGCGCTGCTGATGCGGGAGGGGCGGGCCGCTACGGGACCGGACCTGGCCGGCATAGAGCGCAACATCCTCGCCTTCCTCGGCCTTCTGATTGACGATGAGCAGGAAGCCGTCGCGGCTCATGTGCTCGATGTCGTCGCGGAGCTGGCGCTCGACCATGGCGGCGTAGGCGGTAAAGCCGCTGACGCTGCGCCCGGCGGTGACAGTGTCGCTGATCGAGCCGAAGACCGCGGCGAGACCGACGGCGATGAGCGCGACGGCGCCGACGGCGACCATGAGCTCGATGAGGGTGAAGGCGCGGCGAAGCGCAGCGCCGCCGAAGGTCCGGGATGTTCTGATGGCGCCCATCATGACGGATCCTCCCCCACTTCGCCGTACCAGGCGTGCAGGCCGGCGCCGGCGCCGTTGGGCGACTTGACTGGCGACCTCGGGATCGTGACCCGGAAGACATCGATCGCGGCGGGGATCTGCGGGGTGAAGAGGACCTGCTCGAAGTCGGCCAGCGCGGCGGCGGAGACCGGCGGTTCGACGACGACGTTGTCGTCATCATCCGGGTCAGGGCGCACGACGGTGTAGATGTTGCCGAGGTTGTCCACGAGCTTCTGCCCGGGGAGGCGGGCCCGGTCGATCCACCAGTCCTGGAAGCTCGGGCCCCCCACCCATTTCGGATCGCGGTCCAGTTCGATGACATTCGGCCGGCTTGAACTCGGGATAGTGGCCTTCAGCGTGAGCGGCAGGCTGTAGTAGTCGCCATCGCCGTTGCCGGTCGGGCCGCTGCCGGACTCCATGGCGACGGGCATCCGGAAGTCAGGGCTCGACTGAGGCGCCAGCAGCATCTCGGCCCGGCGCATCCCCGGCGGCACACGAATCGCCGAATCAATCCTGCGAACGAAGATGGCGAGTTCCATCGTGCGCTGCGTCGTGGCGCTGGCAGGGAGCGCGGGCGATCCCCTGTCGCGCAGCGGGATGCGCCGCCCCACGATGTCCCAGATCAGCAGCGGCTCGGCGCCTGAACTCGGGTGAGGCCACAGCCGGTCGGCGACCGGGATCTGGACAACGAAGACGATGTCGTCGGGGCCAAGCCGGATCAGGCCCGTGCCGCGGTCATACATGTCATCCAGGATGTGCCAGTTGTAATCGGTCGACCAGTTGCCGTGTTCGTCGAGCCAGCGGCCGAAGCCCATGCCATCCTCGACGCCGCCCGCAGCGGTGGGCCGCCCCGCCGACTTGACGCCGACCAGCCGGTTGATGTCCGGCCTGCCGAGCAGGTAGGCTCTGGCGTTGTTCGCCGCGATGACGCCGCGGGTGGCTTCGGAGGCGACGCGCTGCTCGCGCACCACCACCGGGATGACGGCGCCGAGGCCGAGCAGGCCGAGGGCGAGGATCAGGATCGCGATCAGCACCTCGATCAGCGAGAAGGCCCGGCCGAGGCGCTGGATGCGGGTCATGCGCCGGCTCATGGCGTCTCCTTCTCGCCGATGGCGACGGCTTCGAGCGGCTTGCCGAGGTAGCGCTGGACGGTGAAGATCTGGGCGTCGGAGTCGGCGCCGCTGGAGACGGGCTGGCCGGTGATCCAGTTGTTGACATCCTCGGCGATGCGCGCGGCGCTGGCGCCGCTGCCGAAGATCGCTGAGTCGTAGCCGGGGTCGTCCTCGCCCGCGTAGAGCGAGCCTGTGACTTCGTTCAGGCGCCGGGCGCCGATGGCGCGGGCCAGCCGCTTCATGTTGTAGACGGCCACCTGCCCCACGGGGCGGGCGAGCACGGTGTCACGGGACTCGTCGCCGAGGATCCGCGGCGCGATGCTGCTGGAGGCGCCGCCGGCGCTGCCGAGGCCGCTGCGCGAGGCGAGGACGCGCTGCACGAAGCGGCGCTGGTCGGTGACTTCCAGCGGGTTGTGCTGGGCGCTGCGGGACTCGCGTGTGGGCGCGGGATCGAGCACGAGCACCGGCTCGTCGGCGCCGTAGGTCATGGCGCCGGAGCCGCCGGCGAAGCGGATCATGAACGTCTGGCGGTCTTCGCCGTCATCGGCGTCGGCAAGGTCGAAGAAGGCTGTCTCCGGGTAGACCCAGTTCTCCTCATCTTCGTCGGGATAGGTCTGGGGCTGGGCCGGGTTGTTGTACCAGGCCTGCACGTTGCCCTTCTGCGGGTCCAGGCCGATCGTGTTGGCCCGCGCCCGTCCGCTGACGGCCCAGCCGCCAGGAAGCGTGATCGACTCGACCCTGGGGGACTGGACGAAGATCTCGCGGCGGACGTTGCCGCTGCCCCGCTCCTCTGTGTCCACCATCTCGCCGGCGTAGACCGCGACCATGATCCGGATCTGGCCGCCGGCGTCGGCGAAGAAGACTGCCGCGGCATCCCGCCCGGGGCCGCTTTCCACCGCGACATCCCGTGCCGCGGCGAGGGCGGTCTCGACGGCGCTGGCGGCGCCGGAACGGCGGGAGTTGTACAGGACGCTGGTGAAGGCGGGGACGGCGATGGCCAGCAGCAGGATGCTGATGGCGATGACCACGAGCAGCTCGGGGAGCGTGAAGGCGCGGCCGATCCCCGAACCCTGATCTCTGATCTCTGCTCTCTGCTCTCTGCTGACACTCATTGGCCCACCTCCACGATGTTGTCCTCGCGGGCCCGGGCGCGCAGTTGATCCTCGTCCTCGCCGCCGGATGCGCTGAGCGCGACGATCAGATCGTCCAGCTCCTCGTCGCCGAAAACGCGGTTGGGGCCGGCGGCGACGATGGCCCAGGTGGCCGAGCGGAGCTGCGGCTCGGTCGCGGGGTCGCCGACCATCACGGGGACGTTCATGTCGGCGGGTTCGATGATCTGGCCATCCTCGTTGCCCTGGATCCAGCGGTAGTAGCGGTAGGGAAGGCCGTTGCGGTCGCGGAGTTGGACCCTGCCCTTTTCGGCGTCGCCGATGTAGAGGCCCTCGGCGTTCTTGGAGAGGTCGAAGAGGGGGTCGGTGCTCGGGCCGCCGGTGCGGAACGAGCCGTCGGGCTGCGGGGCGAGAAAACCGGGGCCGGGGACGCCATCGATCTCCTCGCCGAGGGCGCCGACGAGGTAGAAGGCGATGGAGTGGTTGCTGAAGCGTTCGTGGGCGTCGGGCGATGGCGCGCCGGACGGCTCCTTGCCGCGAAGGAAGTGCCAGTCATCGTCGCTCTCTTCGGTGTAGACGACCGGCGCCGGGCGCTGGACGCCCGCGATGTCGCGATCCTTCACCGGCGAATCGCCGGTCGCCCCCTGCTCAGGCGCCGTCTGGCCGGGGCGCCCGTCGTAAACCAGCGGGGGAAGGAAGCCGAAGCTGTCCTTGAAGTGATCGACGGCCATCTTGAGGCTCGTGACGTTCTGCCGCTCGATGGCGCCGCGGGCAGCGCGGTTCATGGCACTCACGCCCACGAGCAGCAGCCCGATGAGCAGGGCGATGACGCCGACGGAGAAGAGCACCTCGACCATGGTGAAGCCGCGGCGGGCGGGCGCCCGGAAAGGCATGAACGCAGAGGTCGCAGAGGGAGCGCAGAGAGCCGCAGAGGGGGGATTTGATGGGAAGCCACAGCGCTCGGGCGCCAGGCCGGGCGCACAATGACCGGCGGCGCCCCCGCCTGCCATCGCCAACCCGGTCGGCCGGCGCCCGCGAATGAATCCGCTGTCGCTGGCGCCCATCTGTGT
>CAYMJK010000247.1:0-7144 GCA_964390535.1 uncultured Phycisphaeraceae bacterium
ACCCGCCATCGCCGCCCCGGCGATCAGCGCCGGCGTCAGCAGCGTCAATGCACGCATCGTCTTCGTTCTCATCTGTGCTTTTCCTTCCTTAACACTCGGGCTCAAGCCCGCGGCTCACAGCCCCGCCCGGCCCCACGGACCGCGACTGGGGATTCTCTGTTCTCGGACTACGCCGGTCTGCCCCACCCGGAGCGATGGCGCCTCCAGAGTACCGTGAACTGCCCTTCTCACCAAGGGGGTATTCAGGCAAATCCCCGTATGAATGCAAAAACCGGGGGGAGGCCCCCGGTCAGAATCCGGACAGATCCCTGCCCTCAGGGGCAGCCGGCCGCAAACGCGTTCTGGAACTCCAGGAAGTCGAAAAAGTCCAGCACCCCGTCGCCCGTGAAATCCGCCGCCAGGTCGCCGGCCGCGAACAGGTTCTGGAACTCCAGGAAGTCGAAGAAGGTCAGCTCGCCATCCCCGTTCAGATCCGCGCGGCAGGTCGTGCCCACGATCTTGAAGATCTCCCCGTCGAGATCGCAGATGTAGACCTCGCCGAAGCCGTCACGCCCGAACGAGACGATGGTGTCCAGCGCCAGACCGCCCCCCGGCGCCAGCTCCGCCGTGCGCTCGGTGAAGTCCTGCACAGATGTCCCGTCATAGCGCAGCGACCAGATCCGCGAGGAGCACAGGTCCGCGAAGAAGTAGGTCCCGTCCAGGTCCGCGATGGCGCTGCCGCGGTAGATCACCCCGCCGGTGATCGAGCACCCGTCCGAGTGCGGATACTCGTGAATCGGATCGGTGAACGGATTGATCAGGCAGTCCGCCGGGCATGGGGCGTCCGTCGAGAAGCAGTTCAGCCCCTCGCGGCACTTCCACCCGTAGTTCTCCCCGCCCAGGCTGTCGGCCGGCTGGAAGTTGATCTCCTCGCGGGCGTTCTGCCCGACGTCGGCGACCCAGAAGTCGCCGGTCACCGGATCGAAGTCGTCGCGCCAGGGGTTGCGCACGCCGAGGGCCCAGATCTCCTCGCGGAAATCGGGCTCGCCGACGAACGGATTGTCCGCCGGGATGGCGTAGGGCAGGCCCGGATCGGGCGCGCCGAGCACATCGATCCGGTGGATCTTGCCGAGCATCTCCATCGGGTTCTGGGCCCGGTGCCCCGGGTCGCCCCCGCTGCCGCCGTCGCCCAGCGGGATGTAGAGCATGTCGTCGGCGCCGAAGCCGATCCAGCCGGTGTTGTGGTTGCCGAACGGCTGATCCACCTGCAGCAGGATCTCCTCGCTGCCCGGATCGGCGATGTCCGGATCCCCGGTGACGGTGTAGCGCGCGATCACCGTGTCGCCGAGATTGTCGGTGTAGTGCACGTAGAACTCGCCATCGGCCCGGTAGTCCGGGCTGAACGCCATCCCGAGCAGCCCGCGCTCGCCGCCGCTCAGGATCCGGGCGTCGATGTCCAGGAACGGCGTCGGTAGCAGCGTGCCGTTCTTGATGATGCGGATCGCGCCGCGCTGCTCGATCACGAAGATGCGCTCGAAATCCGCCGCTGGCGCCGCCACCTGCACAGGCGCATCCAGCCCGTCGGCCACGAGCACCGTCGTCAGGTCCTGCGCCGAGGCCACCCCACAGACGCTCCCAAAGCCACCACAAAGGCCCAGCGCGCCCGCGGCGCCCACGAGCCTGCTGATCATCAGCCTGCTGTTCATATCTGCTTCCCTCCGGTTCGAGTCCGGGCGCGCCACGCGCGCCACCCGATACAGCCTACAGCAAAATGCCACCTCGGGCGCGGTCCATTGCATCTGTTTTGCCGGCCCCCGCCCCCCGGGATACGCTGCCCCCGACATGAGCCGGCCTCCACACGCGGCTCCTGACACACCAGACCCGCGGCGGCAGACGCCCCGCGCCGAGGCAGAGGAGAAACCTGACATGGCACGAACGGCCGCGCCCCTGCTCGAAGCTCTCGAGAGCCGACGCCTGCTCTCGATCCCCGACAGCCCCCCCGACATCTCGCTGCTGGAGGACCCGGAGAACCCCGTCGTCCGCTTCGAAACGGATCTCGGCCGCATCGACATTGAGGTGCTCGCCAGCGACGCCCCGATCGCCGCCGCGAACTTCATTCAGCGCATCGAGGCCGGCCTGACAGATCTTTCATTCTTCCACAGCCTCACCCCGGACACCACGCCGGATGCCCTCGGCGGCGGGCTCTACAAACTGGACGGGGGCCAGCCGAGTCTGCTCACCCAGACGCTGGGCATCGACGCGGCCACCGCGCGCACCAACGCCGAGCGCACCCTCGCTTCCCCCCGGCTCGGCGCCATGATGGCCGGGACCGATGGCCGGTGGATCATCAACCTCGCCGACACGCCCGCCCGCGACAGCCAGTTCGTCGTCTTCGCCCGCATCATCGCCGGTTGGGATGTCGTGCAGACCATCGCCGGCCTCATGACGGAGAACTACACCACCGCAGCGCCGGAAACCGCGGCCCTCACCAGCGTCCCCGTCATCACCACCGGCGCCCCCATCGGCGAGGCCGTCACCGTCGACATCATCGACGCCGACCGCATCAAGCCGCAGGGCGTGGAGCAGTACTGGACCCAGAGCATCGTCTATCCCGAGGGGTACGCCGGCGAGCACAAGCGCGAGGTCCTCTCCATCTCCGCCTTCGGCGACTTCGACATCGAGTACGAGGTCACCGTTCGCTACCAGACCGGCGCCGTCCGCGACGTCGTCATCGACGCCGGAACACTCACCGCCGGCGGCCGCTTCGACCTCGTGCTCTCCGACGACAGCGACACTACGGCCGACCTCGTCTTCGCCGATGTCCCCTACGCCATCGAGGTGCGCGCTGTCGGCATCCCGTCCGGCATGGCGACGCCCCCGGACGAGGTCGTCAGCGCCACCATCGAGCGCTCCGACGGCTTCTTCCGCTTCGATGATCCGCTCACCCCCGACAGCGGCGCCCCCTCCAGCGCGGAGAACTTCTTCAACCCGGCGCCCCACACGGACGCGGATCTGCGCTCATGGGTCCTGGGCCCCGTCGAGGGCGTCGATTCGTTCACGCTCGAAGACGGCACGATCCGCCTCATCTCGCGCCAGGTCTTCATCACCTGGCTCAACCTCACCGCCCAGACCACCACCGTCACCGTCACACTGCTGGGTGGCGCCACGCCCCTCACCATGAACTTCGCCCTCGATCCACTCCGCCGCGGCGGGGCCGCCATTCACACCGAGCTCTTCGAGGGCTCCGGCGTCACCGGCTTCTTCGAGGGCGTCACCGTCCAGAGCACGCGGCCCATCGCCGTGCAGTTCAGTGGATACGCCCAGGTGCTCGACGACCCACCCGCCGGCGCCCTCGAGCAGTACCGCAGCGCCTTCAGCGCGCTTGCGGTTCCCGGCGGCGGCGCCACCGCCGGCATCCTCCCCACCATCGGCGAAACCATCTTCATCAACCCCGGCGCCGGCCCGGTGGATGTCACGATCGAGGTGCTCAACGACGACGGGCTGCTCGATGTCTTCGAGATCGAGGATCTGCTGCCCGGGGAGCCGGCCTTCGGCCCCGAGGTCGCCGACCTCGCCGTCAACGCCGTCGCGATCCGCTACACCTCGACCGGGCCCATTGCCGCCTTCCTCCTGGACGACACCACCGTCGGCCTCAGCCGCGTCACCCCCTTCCAGACCGATCTCGCCAACACCCTCCACTTCGCCGGCGGCGCCCCCGGAGCCATCGCCGACACCTGGGAACTCAGCGTCTACAACCCCTGGATGGAGACCACCGCCACCCGCTTCCAGGTGCGCTTCACCTTCGATGATGGGACCGAGCTCGACACGACCATCCTGGACTTCGGAACCGACGGCTATCGCACGCTCCGTCTCACCGATTCGGAGCTCATCGCCGTCCGCGCGAAGTTTCAGACCGGCGCCGAGAACTTCAGCATCCGCATCGTCAGCGTCGATCCCGGTGGAACCCTCGGCGCCGGCGCCGAACTCGGCGCCATCCTGAGCCGCGCCACCGCGGCAGGCGACGACGGCTGGGCCATGGTCGCCATGCCAACCGGCCCCATCATGCCCTGGGCCCCCGGCACCGGCGGCTGACCTCCGAGCGTTCCATCCACCCACAAAAGCAAGAGAGGCGCCCGCACGGGGCGCCTTTCTTCATTCCTGATTTGAATTTTCCACTTTGAAGTTCGAACTGTTTCCCTACCGCCGCACCCGCACGTTCTTCCGCCCGTCCGGCGCGCGCAGCTTCAGCTTCGCCCACGCCACCAGCACGAGAATCATCACCACCGGCACCAGCAGCAGCGCCAGCGCCAGCCCGAGGGCAAGAATTACCATCGCGACCGCCGCCGCGCCGAGCAGCCAGAGCACCGCGACGAACTTCGCCAGCGCGCCGCCTCCGCCCGAAGCCCCGCCCGAACCTCCGTCCGGGCGCCCGCCGATCAGGATCGTGCGCTGCTCATCCACCGGGCATCATAGCGGCCGGCGATATGGCGGTTCGCGATGATCCGCCCCATCAGCCGGCCTTGCGCCGGCGCGACGCCACCAGCGCGCCAAGCAGCCCCACCGCGGCGAGGGCAGCCGGCGCCGGCAGCGGCGCTACCACCATTCCGTCCGTCGTGAGGATCACCTCGGCCGCCTGCGGGCCGCCGAACGAGATGTGCCGCGCCGGGCCGGTGGCGCTCTCCTCGGTCGCCGTCATCAGCCGGGCGACGCGCGCCGCCATGTCGTCGTCCACCATCGCGGTGAACGAGCCGCCGTGCAGATCCCGGTCCTCGAAGTCGTGCGCCAACTCCCAGATCGCGATCTGGGCCGCCGCGGCGTCTGCATCCCCAGCGCCCGCCGCCCGCTCCAGCACGCCGGAGATCGCGCGGCGCTGCGCCTCGCTGAACGCCACCGACTCGTAGCCCATCTCCCCACGCTCCGTCGCCGGCTTGCGCCCCAGCACCGAACGCAGCGGCCCGTCCGGCATCGCCCGGCGATACACCATGTGCGCCCCCGCGTGCCCGCGCGCCGCCCCCTCGCCGTTGGCGAAGTCGTACGTCAGTTCGCCCGCGAACACCCGCACCGACTGATCCTGAAACTGCACCTGCACGACCTGCCCGGCGCCCCGGCCGCGGTAGGTCATGTCGATCGAGTCACCGAACGCCGCCGGCGCTGTAACGAGAGCGCCCGCAACCGCAAGCTGTCGAACATAGGCTGGCGTGAGCATCTCTTGATTCCTGTTCGCTGGAGGGCTGACGATCCGTTCCGGCAGCCTACACGCCCCGCGGCGCCAGGCAACCCGCCGGGCGCATCCCGCGCCCGTTTGGGTCGCGTTCCCCATGAACCATGAGATCATCCACACAGCGCAGTGGTTGCGCCCTCGCGCACCGCTGCGCGCCGAATCGCCCGCGCCGCCGAGAGTTGCGCCGGCCCCCGCGCCAGCGCCGCGCCGTCTACTCAGGATCTTCTGATGAACCGCCGCTCACCGGTTGCTGATCGCCCGGTTGCGCTGCGGCCCGAGCGCCCGAGCGCGCCCGCAGGTCATCGGCGCGCTCCAGCAGATCCGCCCGCGCCCCCTCCGCCCCCGGCGCCGCCAGATCAGGCGAGGGCGCCAGATCGAAGTCCCAGCGCACGTTCGTGGACACCGTCCACGGCAGCGCCATCGCCACGAAGTCCACCGGCGGGATCTCGTACCACGGCATCACCGCCCACTTCGACGCCGCGACCGGCTCATGCCCGTCCTTGTGCAGCCGGACGTCATACGTTCCGTAGAACGTAAACTCCGCCGCCACCGGCGTCCGCCCCACCTCCACCCCGTTCAGCCACACCGTCGCCCCCGGCGGGTCGCTGGTGACATGGATCCGCCGCTGCAGACACCCGCCGCAGATCGACCCCGCCGCCGCCACCACCCCCGCCAGCAGCGCGCGCCCGATCACGGCCCCCGCTCCGCCGGCTGCGCTGCGCCCCGGGCCTCCGTCTGTGATTCAGGCTTCGTCGATATCGCCGCCCGGGCCGCCCCCGCCCCCCCGCTCGCGCCCGCCCCCGGCCGCGAGGACGCCGGCGCCGGATGATCGAACTCATCCCCGCGGAAGAGCGACCCGAGATACACCCGGCGCACCAGTTCGTCGTTGATCAGGTCCCGCGGCAGCCCTTCCGCGAAGACCTTCCCCTCGTCGATGATGTACGCCCGGTGACACACCCGCAGCGTCTGCTGCACGTTGTGGTCCGTGATCAGGCAGGCGATCCCCGCGTCCGCCAGCCGCCGGATCTCCGCCTGCAGATCCTCGACCGCGATCGGGTCCACCCCGCTGAACGGCTCGTCCAGCATGATGAGCCGCGGCTCGGTCACCAGCGCGCGCGCAATCTCGAGCTTCCGCCGCTCGCCGCCCGAACACGTCCGCGCAAGATCCTTCGCCTTGTGCGTCAGCCCGAACTGCGTCAGCAGCGCCCCCGCCCGGCGCTTCCGCTCCGCCCGCGGCAGCTTCAGCGTCTCGAGGATCGCCAGCAGGTTCTGCTCGCACGTCAGCCGCTGGAAGACGCTGGGCTCCTGCGACAGATACCCCATCCCCAGCCGGGCCCGCTGATACATCGGCAGGGCGGTGACATCGTTCCCGTCGAAGCTGACCTTCCCCCCGTCCGACTCCAGCATCCCGATCGTGATCCGGAAGCTCGTGGTCTTCCCCGCCCCGTTGCGCCCGAGCAGCCCCACGATCTCCGCCCGCTCGAGCGCGAAGGAGACGCCGCGCACCACCTCACGGCCGGCGTACACCTTACGAAGTTCCCGGGTCTCCAGCAGCGCCACACCCGATTGTACGGCGCCACCCGCCCCCGGCGGCGAGGGGGGTCAGGCTTTCATGCCGTCCCACCCGTGCCACCGATGTCGCCGCTGCATCGGCGCCCCGATCCCATTGCCATTCTCTCACGAGATCAACCGGAAGCACATCGGATACCGGTAGTACTGCCCCCGGCTCCCAGCGATCGACGCCATGATCCCCGCGATCAGCATCACGATCGGGATCGCCAGCAGCACCAGCGCCCCCAGCCCGCACGCCGCCACCAGCAGCACCCCGATCAGCCCCCAGATCAGCACCGAGATCTGAAAGTTCAGCGCCTCCCGCGCATGGTCGGCCACGAACTCCGACCGGTCGCGCTGGCTCAGCCAGATCACCAGCGGCACGAGGAACTG
>CAYMJK010000248.1:0-3150 GCA_964390535.1 uncultured Phycisphaeraceae bacterium
CCACCCCCTTTGCCCCCCGCCCGCTCGCCGTCCCGCCGCGGGCGCGAGACGCTCACCAGGTGCGCCTCCCGCTCCCCGCGCATCGTCTCCACGCCGTGCGGGCCCAGCGCGATGATCGGATACTCCGACCCCACCCGCTGCAGCGCCCCCTGATCGACCAGTTGCCCGATCCACGCGATGATGTCGCTGCGCGGGGCGCTGCGCAGAATCCCGAAGACGCTCAACTCGTGATGCCGCCGCTCCACGATCCGGTCGTTCCCCTTGCCCCGCAGCACATCGGCGACGTGGGCCGCCCCGAACCGCTGCCCCGTCCGCGCCACCGCCGACAGAATCTTCCGGGCCACCGTCGTCGAATCGTCGATCGCCTTCACCTCGCCCAGGCACATGTCGCAGGCGCCGCACGAATCCCCCTCCGGCGGCGAATACTCCTGCCCGAAGTGCTCCACCAGCGCCCGATGGCGGCAGAGCATCCGCGAGCAATACGTCTGCATCTGGTCGATCAGCTCGAGCTGCGCGCGCAAGGCCGCCTCGTCCCCGCCCCCCTCCGCCGCGCTCATCCGCACCAGCTCGCGCCACTTCGACGCGTCGGATGGCGAATACAGCATCAGGCACTCCGCCGGCAGCCCGTCGCGCCCCGCCCGCCCCGACTCCTGCTGATACGACTCGACGCTCTTGGGCATCGCCGCGTGGCAGACCAGCCGCACATCGCTCCGGTCGATCCCCATGCCGAACGCCACCGTGGCGCACACGATGTTGAGCTGCTCCCGGCTGAAGCGGTCCTGGATGCGCCGGCGCACGCCCGGCGCCAGCCCCGCGTGATACGCCTCCGCCTCGTGCCCACGGGCCGTCAGCGCCTCGGCCATCCGCTCGGTGTCCTTGCGGCTGATGCAGTAGACGATCGCCGCCCCCGGCCCCATCCGCGCCACCGCCTGCGCCACCTGGTCCGCCGCCCGCGCCCGCCCCACGATCCGGTACGTGAGATTGGCCCGGTCCACCGGCCCGACGATGATCTCTGGATCATGAAGGTGCAACTGCCGGCAGATGTCCTCGCGCACCCGCTCGGTCGCCGTCGCCGTGTACGCCTGCATCGGCACGCCGGGAAAGACCTCGCGCAGCTCCGCCAGCCGCCGGTATTCCGGCCGGAAGTCGTGCCCCCAGTGGCTGATGCAGTGGGCCTCATCCACCGCGATCGCCCCCAGCCGGTCCGCCTGCCGCGCGATGCGCGTCAGCGTGCCCGCCGTCAGCAGCCGCTCCGGCGCCACCAGCAGCAGCCGCAGTTCCCCGGCATCCAGCCGAGCCATCGCGTCGCGGGCCTCGGCCGCCTCGAGTTGGCTGTGCAGCGCTGCGGCGGGATACCCCGCCAGCCGCAGACCATCCGCCTGATCCTTCATGAGCGCGATCAGCGGGCTCACGACCACGGTGAGCCGGTCGGCCACCAGCGCCGGCAACTGGTAGCACAGGCTCTTGCCCGCCCCCGTGGGGAGCACCACCAGGGCGTCGCGCCCCCCCAGAGCCGCCTCGATCGCCTCCGCCTGCAGCGGGCGCAGCGTGTCATACCCCCAGATGCGCTGGAGTGTCCGCAGAACCTCGGGCTCGGATGCGCGCGCAGTCACGGCCGATCGTATGAGCGATATTTCCGGAGGATCACGCTGCCGTCGGTTGGACGCGCCCTGGGGGCCTTCTGCGGCAGATTTCCGCTCTTGTAGAGCAGCAGCCCGCCCAGGGCCCCCAGAGCGCCGGATTTCGGGCAAATCATGGTGAAGCCCGGCGCCCGATGGCCCGACGAACGTCTAGTATGCTTTTCAACCCGGAGCGCGTTCGTCGCTCGGTTGACGCCGAAGGGCGTGCGCGCTGAGACGCTCGAGGCGTCTCGGCCGCCGTTGGTCGCGTCGTCTCGACATGTCCGACACCTGTCCGACAATGGAGGCGACGATGCTTACCGTCACCGAAGAAGCCAAGGCTCATCTCGCGACCATCCTCGACGAGAACGAGATCCCCGAGGAACAGGCGGTTCGTCTGCTGGTCGGCCCCAACGGGCTCGGCCTCGCGCCCGACACGCCGAAGGAAGAGGACACCGCCTTCGAGCACAACGGCCGCACCGTCCTGCTCATGGAGGAGTCCATCGCCAGCCAACTCGACGGCCGCACCATGGATGTCGAGCAGACCGAGCAGGGCGCCCAGATCAAGCTCTCCTGAGTAGCACGGGCTTCCAGCCCGTGTCCCAGCTCACCAACCGCCGCCGCCGCGCGAAATGCGCGCGGGCGGTTTTTATTCATCGACGACGTGCCACTGACCTGCTCTGAGGTCAGTGGCTTCCCCGGACAAGCGCGGACAAGCGCCGCGGTCACCGGAAGCATGGCCCGAAGCCCATGCCACACCTACCACCGCACCACGATCTTCCCGAACTGCTCCCCCGCCTCCAGCCGCTCATACGCCGCCCGCGCATCCGCCGCATCGAACACCTGATCCACCACCGGCGCCAGCCGCCCGGCGCGAAACAGCGCGGCAACCTCGCCGAACTCGGCGCTCGACCCCATCGTCGAGCCGAGCACCCGCAACTGGTTCCAGAAGATGCGCGCCAGATCGGTCGTCGCGTCCGCTCCGCTCGTCGCCCCCGGCGTCACATACGCCCCGCCGCGGGCCAGGCTCCGGATGCACTGCAGATGCGTCGCCTTCCCCGCCGAATCCACCGCCATGTCCACGCCCCGCTTCTGCGTCCACCCCCGCACCTGCTTCGACCAGTCGCCCCCATCATCCAGCACCCCGCAGTCGGCGCCAAGCTCGGCCGCCCGGTCCAGCTTCCACTGATGCCGGCTCGTCACACACACCGGGCACGCAAACAGCTTCGCAATCGCCAGCGCGCTGGTCGCCACGCCCCCGCCGATCCCCGTGATCAGCACGCTCTGCCTCGGCCGCAGCCCGCCCTTGGTGATCATCATCGACCACGCCGTGAGCGCGCACAGCCCGAATGCCGCGGCAGGCGCCGGCTCGGCGTCGGCGACATCTGCCCCCACATCTGCCAGGTTCGCCGCGGGCGCACAAAACCGCTCCCGCAGCATTCCGTGATGATGCTCGCCGATCAGCTCATACTGCGGCGCCAGCGTCGATGCCGGCGGATCCCCCGGCCGCGCCGGCTGGGCCACCCGCGTC
>CAYMJK010000249.1:0-5991 GCA_964390535.1 uncultured Phycisphaeraceae bacterium
CCTGGCGGGCGCCGGCCGCTACTGGATCCGCGGGTCCACCCAGCGGTACAGCACATCAACCGCAAGGTTGAAGACAATCAGCATGGTCGCGAAGATCAGCACCACGCCCATGATGAGGAACAGATCCTTGTTCTGGACTCCGTTCACGAAGTGCTGCCCCATCCCCGGCACGTTGAAGACGCGCTCGACGATGAACGAGCCGGTCATTGCCAGCGCTGTCGCCGGCCCGAGATAACTCAGCACCGGCAGGAACGCGTTCTTGAGCGCGTGTTTGAGCAGCACGCGGGCCTCCGGCAGCCCCTTGGCCCGGGCGGTGCGGATGAAGTCGGCCCCGAGCGCCTCGATCATCCCCATCCGCGTCAGCCGGGCGATGTACGCCGCAAACGGCAGGCTCAGCGTGATCGCCGGCAGCGCCATGTCGCGCAGCGATCCCCACGAGCCCACCGCCCCCACGCCGAGCATCACCGGAAACACCAGCAGCAGCACCGTGCCGATCACGAAGCTCGGCAGGCTGATCCCGATCAGCGCCACCGCCAGCGTCATGAGGTCGGCGATCGAGTTCGGGCGCACCGCCCCCACGACCCCGGCGCCGGTCCCGATGACCAGCGCGATCAGAATCGCGATCGCCCCCAGCGTCACCGAGACCGGCAGGCTGTCGGCGATGATCTCATTGACCCGCCAGTCCTCGTAGTACAGCGATGGCCCGAGGTCGAAGATGCGGCGCTCGGGGGCGGCGGCGCCCACCGCCGCGGCGGCGTCCGCCCGGCGCCCGGCCCGGCCGCTCAGCGTGTCACCGGCCCACTTTGCGCCGCTGGCGCTAGCGAGATAGGAGAAGTAGAACCGCGGAAAGCTGTCGAGGTTGTACTGCCGCTCCATCGCCTCGATCACCGCCGCCGGCGGGCGCCGGCCATCGGGATTCTCCAGCGGATTGCCGGGAATCGCCCACGCCAGCGTCAGGGTGATGGTGTAGATCACCAGGATGATGATCGGGAGCTGCGCAAGGCGGCGGAGGATCAGCCCGGTCATCGGGCGCCGCCCCCGACATCCCCACCGCTCCCGCCACCATCGCCCCCAGGCGGCGGCGCATCCAGCCCCGGGCGCATCACCCGCGGCCGGTCGCGGCCCTTGCCGTCGCCGAGCATGTCGATCAACTGGAGGTGCTGCGTCGTCCGCGGATGGGGGTTCAGGCCGCTGACCTCGTCCGCGTCGAACAGGTACATCGAGACGTATTGGAAGATCGGAACCATCGGCAGATCCTCATCCATGATGATCCGCTCGGCCTCCTCCAGCAGGTCCATGCGCTTCGCCGGATCGGTCTCCAGCGCCGCCCGGTCGAGGAGGCCGTCGTACACCGGGTTGTCGTATTTGCGGTCGTTGTTCCCGTCATCCCGGCGGTTGACATCGAGGAATGTCGTCGGGTCGCCGTAGTCGCCGTACCACCCGGCCCGGCCGGTCATGTAGTTCTGGTTCTTGAGGTCGTCCTTGTAGACCTTGATCTCCTTCTGCACCAGCATCGTGCGCACGCCGAGGTGGCGCTGCCAGTCCTTGGCGATGGCCTGCGCGATCAGATCGTGCCCGGCGTCCTTGTTGAACAGCAGCTCGATCGTCGGCAGTTGCGACCGGTCGGCGTACCCCGCCGCATCCAGCAGCGCCGCCGCCGCGTCGGGGTCGTAGCCGACGCCCTGCGGCGAGTCGTACCCGCCGATAGAGCCCGGCGGGATGATGGTGGTCGCCACCTGCTCGCCGGTCCGGCGCACCTCGAGGACGATCGACTCCTTGTTGATCGCCATGGCGAAGGCGCGGCGCACGCGGGCATCGTGGAACGGGTTGGGCCGGCCATCGGGGAGCGTGGGCTGGCAGTTGAAGTTGTACCAGTACGTCCCGAAGGCGGGGACGGCGTGGATGTTCTTGCGGGGATCGTCCGGCAGCCGCCGGTCGATCTCGAAGGGATCCAGCCCCATCGCCACGAGGCGCTCATACTCGGCCCGGTGCTCGTTGTAGAAATCGAGCTTGTCCGCGAGCATGTCGGCCCGGTACGCCGGCGTGACATCGCTCACCCAGTCCACCGTGCCGGTGCGGAAGGCGAGCACGGCGGCGTTGGGATCCTCCACCGAGGGGCACATCATGGTGTCCACATCGAGGGCGGCGCGGTTCCAGTACTGCGGGTTCTGCTCGAAGTACATGTCGCGCTTGAAGCGCCAGACCGTGAGCTGGTAGGGGCCGTTGGAGACGAGCCGGTCCGGCTTGGTCCAGCCGGATTCCATCTTGATGCGCCCGTCATCGGGCTGCACGAGCTCGTACCGGCTCACCAGCGGCTCATAGACCGGGTAGAAGACGGCGAACGCGCACAGATCGAGAAAATACGGCGTCGGCTGCTCCAGTTCGACCCGCAGCGTGCGCGCATCGACGGCCTCCAGCCCCACGAGGGCGTCGAACTCGGCGAGGGTCCGCTCCCAGAGCGCTGCCGCCGCGGCAGGCCGCTCGATCGCCGGCATCGCCTTCGCCGCCTCGGCGTACTCCTCCAGCGCCTGGACGCGCCAGGTGTAGAAGTCGGCAGCGCCGCCGATGAGCTGGAACAGCCCGGTGTAGTCGGATGCCGTGTCCGGGAGCAGGGCCCGGCGCCAGGAGTACACGAAATCGTGGGCGGTCACCGGATCGCCGTTGTTCCACTTCGCATCCGGCCGCAGATGGAAGGTGTAGACAAGGCCATCCGCCGAGAGCTCCCAGCGCTCGGCGACCGCGGGCACGATCTCGTACCCGTCGGTGAAGACGTCGTTGGCGACCAGCCCCTCGTATACCAGGCGGGCGACGCGCAGATCCTGCATCCAGCTCATGCGCTGCGGATCCAGCGTCGTCACATCCCCGCGATTGATGAAGGTGAAGTCCGCCGGGGGCAGCGGCTTGTCGGTGACGAGCATCGCCGCGACCACGAGCGAGAGCAGCAGCGCCGGCGCAAGCAGCTTCATGCCCGGAGGGTAGCGAGGGCGGGGGGCTGGAGTCAGGAGTCAGAGTCGGCGTTAACCGCCACGGGGGTCAGCTCGCTCGCCCAACCGGAAGGTTCCCCCAGGCACGCTGTACGGCGGCTGGCCCAGGATACCGCCCTCGCCGATGAGCCGTCCGGCGCCGCGCAGGAAGCCCTGGGCGTCGCCGGTGCGGGCGGCGTCGAGCAGCCGCAGTTGCTGGATCTCCTCGCCCTTCTCCGGGTCGACCAGCGTGAAGATGTTCTGCGCCAGGTTCAAACCGGTCAGCAGGATCCTGTACAGGTCGACCTGTTCCGGATTCTGCGGATCGGGCAGCCCGTTGGCCCGGACATAACGGTACGCCCAGGCAACCAGTTGCCCCGCCGCCTCCACGCCCGCCCGCGTCGCCTCGGCGCCCACGGGGTTGCCGACCCGGATCATCTGCGAGCGGATGTGGATCAGCCCACGGACCAGCGGATCGAGTTCGCGGACATCGGCGGGCTGCCCATCGAGGCCGCTGAGCCGGGCGCTGGTCGCGGTGGCGAGCTGCTCGAGGGCCAGATCGCGCATCCCGGTGAAGCGATCCACCTTCGAGGCGTGCTCCAGCGAGGTGACGTAGGCGACCAGCAGGTCCGGGTCGGTCTCGTCGGCCAGCCCCGCCCCGAGCTCCCGCACCACATTCATCGCCGCCTGGGCCCCGAAGGCGGGCTCCGCCTGCTGGGCCAGCAGCATCGAGGTGCCGAAGCCCTTGATCGCGCGGTACCGCACCGCCGGCCTGGGATCATCGCGGAAGTGCCGCAGCAGGCTCAGGCCGTTGTCGGAGGCCAGGTCGGCCGCGACAATCGCCGCGTTGACGGCGACGCGGGCATCCTCCGCCGCAGCCGCCACCTCGCGCAGTTGCTTTTCCAGCAGTTGGGTCGCCTTGACCCGGAAGCCCACGGTGGTCGAGGCGTCGCGCAGCGGGCGGGCGAGGGCCTGCTTGCTCCGCTGCACCACCACCGGGTCGTCGCTGGTCAGGCCCTGCGTGTTTTCGGTCGCCCAGCGCTCGACCTCGCCCGCGGCGGCGCCGCTGATGTTCACCTGTTGCGAGATGGTCGAATCGAGCTGATGCTGCCCCGCCGCCACGCGGGGCGTGATGGCGGCCATCGCAACGCTCAGCAGCATGCTCGCGACTGCAAGCCTGGCCGTCCGGTTACCCAATCTGACCATCCTTCCTCATGGCGCCGCGAAGAGTCACGCTGCCGCGGCCGCGGCGTCATTGGCCCGCATATTCGAGCGGCGGTCGGGTTCGGTTCGAGTCAGGCCGCCGGGGCCAAACCTATCAGCAGCCGCGGCGGAGGTCAACAGGATACCCCCTTCCTCGGCCGGGCGTCGGCCCCCCACGAAAGGCCCCGACCCCACCGCCCCCCCACGGAAGGGGCGCCCCGCGGGCGCCGGCATCATCGATCGGGCTCATCCCTCGGCGTCCCCCACGTGTTCCTTCGCCGCCCGCCGGCGCTGGAGCTCGGCGTCGATGAACCCGGCCAGGTCGCCATCGAGGACATCCTGCGGGCTCCCCGACTCGTGCCCCGTCCGGTGGTCTTTGACCCGGTTGTCGTAGATCACGTAGCTGCGGATCTGGGCCCCCCAGCCCCGGTGCTCCATCTTGCCGCCGGCGGCCTCGGCGATCTCGGCTTCCCGCTTTTCCTCGGCCATCTGCTCGAGCTTGGCCTGGAGGATCGCCATCGCCTGCCGCCGGTTCTGCTGCTGGTCGCGGTAGGTGCTGCTGACCACGGCAAACCCGGTCGGCTTGTGGATGAGCCGGACGGCCGAGGCCACCTTGTTCACGTTCTGCCCGCCCGGGCCGCTGGAGCGGGCAAAGGCGTGGATCTCCAGATCCCGCTCGGGGATCTCGATGTCCACCTCGTCGAACTCCGGCGTCACATCGATGGTGGCGAAGCTCGTCTGCCGCTTCCCCTGGGCGTTGAACGGGCTCACCCGGGCCAGCCGGTGCGTCCCCCGCTCGCAGTTCAGATAGCCGAAGGCGTACGGCCCGATCACCTTGAGCGTCACATCGCCGATCCCGACCTCGACGCCGTGGTTCATCGCCACCTCTTCGACCTTGAACCCCGCCCGCTCGAAGTAGCGCAGGTACATGCGAAACAGCATCTCGGCCCAGTCGTTGGCCTCGGTCCCGCCGTCGCCGGCGCTGATGGTGAAGAAGCAGTTGCGCGGGTCGTGCCGCCCGCCCAGGAGGCTCTGCAGTTCGACCCGGGCCATCCGCTGGGTCAGATCCCAGAGGGACTCATCCGTCTCCTTCAGCAGATCGTCATCGCCCGCTTCGCGGGCCATCTCGTAGCCGACGCGGGCATCCTCGAAGTCCTTGATCACACCCGTGAGCGGGGCAACCTGCGCCTTGATCAGCTTGAACTCGCCGACGACCTTCTGCGCCTTCTGCTGGCTGTCCCAGAAGCCCGGCGACCCCATCTTCTCCTCGAGTTCGGCGAGCTGCGCCACCTTGGTGTCGTAGTTAAAGAGAGTCGCGGATCGTTACGATCCGCGCCTCGAGATCATCGATCACCGGCTGGTGGGTCTGGAAGTGCATCGGGGATGGTAGGCGGGGGGGGAAATGATGAGTGATGAACGATGAATGATGAGTAGGAGCCGGGCGGACGGGCCAGCCCGCCAACGCTCGGCCACTGAACTCGCTGAGCGGCGCTGGCGCCACCGACCTCGCGTGGGCCGGTTCATCGTTCGCCGTTCCGGCGCCAACAATCCTCCGATGCCCACAGCGCCCGAAACCCGGCCCCGCGACCCCGGCCCCGACCTGCCCGAGGTCCAGATGCATCTCGCCATCCCCCCCGAGCCGGCGATCGGGCGGGTCACGCGCAACGAGATCTGCACCGCCCCAAAGGCCGCCGGCTTCGTCCGCCACATCGAGTTCGATGTCTCGGGCAGCCCTCTCGCCGGGAACTTCCGCGCCGGCCAGTCCTTCGGCGTGCTCGCCCCGGGGACCGACGAGAAGGGGCGCCCCCACGCCCTCCGCCTCTAC
>CAYMJK010000250.1:0-2611 GCA_964390535.1 uncultured Phycisphaeraceae bacterium
CGGCCCGGATCCGGGGGGAGGCGCAGGCGCGCGGGCTGACTCCCGACGGGCGGCTCCGCTCGGGGCGGCTAGCGGGGCTGACGATGACCGGGGCCATCTGGGTGCTCTCCTGGCCGATCATGGTCGAGAGCGCCCTCAACAGCCTGGTCGGCCTCACCGACACCACGCTCGCCGCCCGGCTGCCCGAGGGCGAGGCGGCCACCGACGCCATCGGGGGCGCCTCGTACATGATGTGGTTCATCGGGCTGATCATCATGTCGATGGGCATCGGCGCCACCGCGCTCATCAGCCGCTCGGTAGGCAAAGGGCGTATGGCGGTCGCCAACGCGGCCCTGGGGCAGACGCTTCTGCTCGCGGTGGTGATCGGGAGCGCAACGGGCGCGTTCATCGCGATCATCGCTCCCACGCTCCCGGTGATCATCGGCCTCTCGGAGGAGGCGGCGCCGATGTTCACCGCGTACATGCGGATCATCGCCGCGGGCGTTCCCTTCATGGGGATCCTCTTCGCCGGGATCGCGTGCGCCCGCGGCGCGGGGGATTCGGTGCGCCCGCTGCACGCGATGGTGCTGCGCAACATCGTCAACATCGCCGTCAGCTTCGCGCTCTGCGGCGTGGACATCAGCTACACGACGCTCACCGACGCCGGCCCGGTCACGACGGTGCTGATGCGCAATCCCTTCGAGTTCAATCTCGGCGTTCTCGGCATCGCGCTGGGCACGGTCATCGGCGACATCGCCGGCGCGGCGGTCATCCTCTGGATGGCCTCGCGCGGGGTCTGGGGGATCCGGCTGCGCCGGGCGCGCATCCTGCCGCACATGCACACGATCCGGCGGCTGGTCCGCCTGGGCGTGCCGAATTTCCTCGAGACCCTGGGCATGTGGTTCGGGAACTTTCTCATCCTGCTCATGGTCGGGCGGCTGGCGGTCTCCGGCGGCGGGTTCGTCGGCAGCCACATCGTGGCGATCCGCATCGAGAGCTTCAGCTTCCTGCCCGGGTTCGCCATGGGCGTTGCCGCGGCGACGCTGGCGGGGCAGTACCTGGGGGCGGGCTCGCCTGCGCGCGCAACCCGGGCGGTCGTCATCTGCGCGGCGATCGGCGGCGGGTTCATGGGCTTCATCGGGCTGCTGTTCATTCTGTTCCCGCGGGCGATCACCGGCGCGCTGACCGAGGTTCCCTCGCACCTGGAGCAGGTGCCGACGCTGCTGATCATCTGCGGCATCGTGCAGTTGCCGTTCGGGCTGGGGCTGGTCTTCCGCAGCGCGCTGCGGGGGGCGGGGGACGTGCGCGTGGTGATGATGCTCACGTGGATGAGCACGTACCTGATCCGCCTGCCGCTGGCGTGGGTGCTGTCGGGCGTGGTGATCCCGCTGCCGGGCGGGGGAGAGATCCCCAATCCGCTCGGGCTGGAGCCGAGCCTGTCGCGGCTGTGGATCGCGATGTGCATCGAGTTGACGGTGCGCGGGGTGATCTTTACGACGCGGTTCGCGCAGGGGACATGGACGCGGGCGCAGGTCTAGGGCGGCGGCCGGCGCCGGCGCGATGAGCCATGTCTCAACGCTTCCCGGTTATGCGTCGCTCTTCTTTGCCCTCGGCGCCGGCGGGAATCTCGTGGATATTGCACTGCACGACGCGCTCGACCCCCTCGTGGTAGAGCGTCGCGATGAGGCTCAGCCGGCGGCGCGCGTCGCTGGGCATCCGGGCCTCGCGCCGGGCGACGCCGGAGCGTTCCAGCTCCTTGAAGAGCGCGTTGCTTGCCTCCTCATCACCAATCAGTCCGACCTCGAAGAAGGCCTTGCCCACGAGCCGCTCGCGCGTCGTGTCGAGCAGTTCCGCGATGAACGGGTTGGCCTCCACGATCCGGCGCGACTGCGGGTCCATCAGGAGCACGCCGTCGCGGGCCGATTCGAAGAGCCGCCGGAAGCGGAGCTCCGACTCCCGGACCTGCCGCTGGAACTGGAGCATTTCCGTCACATCCTGGATCCCCACCAGCACCTGCCGCCGGTTGCCATCGAGGTCGCGCAGGCTCCGTGCGCTCACGACGAGGGTCCGCCGGCCGGCTGCGCCGACGGTGCAACTGATCTGGAGGTCGTCGAAGAAGCTGTTGCGCGGCAGCACATCGTGCAGCATCGCCGTGAGCTGCGGGACGTCGAAGCAATGGTTGCCGATGTCGTGGAAAGGCTTGCCCTCCGTCTGCGCCGGGTCGCTTTCGATCAGCCGGTAGAAGGCGTCGTTGGCGGCGTGGACCCGCAGGTCGGCGGTCAGCACGATCAGCGGATCGGGAATCGAGGCAAGAATGGATTCGACGTACTGGCGGGCCCGTCGCTCGGCGTCGATGTCCACCAGCAGCAGCACCGCGCCGTCCACGGTGTCGTCCGCGGTCAGGTACGGATAGATGCGCAGCGAGTACCACCGGCCCTCGGCGCCCTGCGCATCGCGCTCCTGCGGGCGCCCCGTCTCGATCGTCCCGATCAGGAGCGATTTCACATCCTCCAGCGAGGCTGACAGGTCCATCCTGATATCGGTGATCGGGCGCCCGACATCGGTCGGGATGAGTCGCAGCAGCGTCTCGGCCATCGGGCTGAACCGCCGGATGCGCAGATCGCGCCCGACG
>CAYMJK010000251.1:0-6103 GCA_964390535.1 uncultured Phycisphaeraceae bacterium
CCGAGACTCGATGAAGCGGACCTCCCGCCGGTGCGCGACCTGGCCTTGCAGGACCTCCGATCTCTCCTCGATGAACCCCGTGAGCGCGCATTCATCGCCGCGCGCCGCCGCCACCTCACGCCACCGCTCAATCGCCCCGCCGAGGGAGACGAGGCCGGCCTCGGCGCCATCACGCACGATGATGTCCGGGCCGAGTGGGCCGCGCGGGCCCGCCCCGCCGGGTCCTTCTTCGGCCTCGCCGGCGCGATCGATGCCGATCGCGCTGTGACGCAACTCAACCGACTGCTCGAGGGGTGGGCCGGCGCAGCCCCCCAGATCCGCCCCGCCGGGACACCGCCCCGCGGCTACGCCCACGAAGCCGACGACGCCAACCAGGTGCAGATCGTCGCCCTCATGGATGCCCCGCCCGAGCCGTCGAGCGACAGCGCCCTCGAGCGACTCGCCTGCGCCGTCCTTTCCGGCGGCATGTCCGGGCGCCTCTTCAGCGAGGTCCGAGAGAAGCGCGGCCTCTGCTACGCCGTGAGCGCCAGCTACTCCTCCGACCGCGACTTCGGGGTGCTCAGCGCGTACGTCGGCACGACTCCGGAGCGGGCACAACAGTCGCTCGATGTCCTGCTGGCCGAACTCGATCGCATCGGAACACCCGCCGGCGCCGTCACCGCCGAGGAACTCGCCCGGGCCCGGGAGGGCCTCCTCAGCCGCCTCGTCTTCAGCGGCGAGTCCACGGGCGCGCGCGCAGGGGCGCTCGCCGCCGACCTCCGGCGCCTCGGCCGCCCCCGGACGGTGGAGGAACTCGCCGACCGCATCCGCGCGGTCACCCTCGACGAACTCAACGCCTACCTCGCCCGCCGCACCCCCGGGGCGCCGACGATCCAGACGCTCGGGCCGGCGCCATTGGCGGCGAACGCGGCGACCTCGCGATAGCGCGTCCAGGACCCATAGAGGACCTGGAGCCTTGTTGCTGGTTGCCTTGAGGCGGTGCGCCGACGCACGGGCTGGAAGCCCGTGCCACCTATCGGCCCGGAAGGCGCTTCTCGACCCAGTCGTCCTGGCGCTGGACCGATGCTCGGTCGCGCCGGGCGCGGGCCTCGGCCCGTCGCTGAGCGATGCGGAAGGCCGCTCGCGCCGGGCCGGTCCAGCGCAGCTCCTCGGCGAAGTACCGCTGCCGGCGCAGCGAATCGGCAAGCCCGGGCGCGAACAGCCGCACGAGTTCATCCTCCAGGCTGACGAAGATCTGCGCCGAGCCCGGATCCCCCTGGCGCCCGGAGCGGCCGATGAACTGCCGGTCGATCCGCTTGGCAGAGTGCATCTCCGTGAGCAGCACGTGCAGGCCGCCTGCGCGGCGGGCGTCGTCGTCGAGCTTGATGTCCGTCCCGCGCCCGGCCATGTTCGTCGCGACGGTGATCACCCCCGCCCCGCCGGCGCCGGAAATCAACTCCGCCTCATCCTTGTCGAAGTTCGCGTTCAGCACGCGATGCTCCAGCGCGCGGGCCGCCAGCCGCTCGCTGAGCAGTTCGGAAACCTCGATCGACCGCGTCCCGACCAGCACCGGCCGGTTCTGGGCGTGCTGCGCCTGGATCGACTCGATGATCGCCGCGTACTTGCTCTCCGCCGAGCGGAAGACACGCGTCGGCAAACGCTCGCGGATCATCGGCCGGTTCGTCGGGATCACCGTCACCGGCCGGCTGTACACCGCCTCCATCTCCACCCGGGCGTCCGCGGCCGTCCCCGTCATGCCGCAGAGGAACGGGTAGCTGCGGAAGAACCGCTGGAAGCTCATTCGCGCCAGCGTCTCCCGGTCGGCGGTCACCTCGACGCCCTCCTTCGCCTCGACCGCCTGGTGCAGCCCGTGCTCCCACGAGCGGTCGGCGAGGAACCGCCCGGTGTATTCATCCACGATCACGACGCGCCCGTCGACCACCTGATACTGCCGCCCGCGGAGATAGCAGTGCCGGGCCACCAGCGCCTGCCGGATCAGCTCCTCCGCCCGCCGGTGCGCCTTCCAGATCGGGTCGCTGAGCTGGGCGAACATCGACTGGGCCCGGTGCCGGCCGCGCCGGCGCAGCTCCGCCTTGCGCCGCAGGTGATCGATCGCGTAGTCCGGACCCTCATCCAGCTTGGCGGCGATCGCGGCCGCCTCGAGGTACACATCCGCCATGTCATCCTCGCGCCGCGCCCGCGCGATGATCAGCGGCACCACCCCCTCGTCGATCAGCACCGCGTCCGCCTCGTCCACCAGCGCCGCCCGCAGCCCGGGCACCAGCGGCGCGACCCCGCCGCTGGCGATCGCCCCCTCGCCGACCGATGCGAGGAACTGCCGCCCCGCCCACGCCGTCCCCATCCGCCCCATGCGGATCTGGTCGCGCAGCCAGTCGGCGGTGATCTGCTTCGGCGTTCCGTAGACGACCGAGCGGCTGTAGATTCCCGCCCGCTCGGCCGGCTCCTGCTCGTGCTGGATCGCCCCGACGCTCAAGCCGCAGCGCCGGAACGTCGCCTCGCGGCTGGCGGCATCCCGGCGGGCCAGGTAATCGTTGACCGTGAAGATGTGCAGCCGGCGGCGGCGCCAGGCGATCAGTGTCGCCGCCACCGACCCCGTCAGCGTCTTGCCCTCGCCGGTGAGCATCTCGACGATCCGCCCGTTCCACAGCGCCAGGGCCGCCATGAGCTGCACGACGAACGGCTCCTCGCCCGTCTCCCGACGCGCCACCTCGCGCACCAGGGCGCACGCCCGCAGCACCGCCCGCGGATCCTGCCGGTTGCGGATGAAGGCCTCGCGCATCTCGCGGACCGCCTCATCCAGCGCCGCCTCCGAATACTCCCGGATCTGCGGCGACAGGGCGTCCGCCCTGCGCGCCTGGGCGAGGAGGGCCGAGCGCGGTGTGCGCGCGCCGGCGGCCTTCGTTCCCGCCAGCCCGACCCAGCGGTCAAGCCCCTCCAGCGTCTCCGGCCGCCGCCGCCGGCTCCGCAGGCTTTCGAAGAGGGTGTCGTAGCGTGTGAGGGCTTGGCTCATGGGGTCAGGGTCAGGGGTCGGGAGGTCAGGAGTCAGGAGTCAGGAGTACTCGCTCACAGATCCACCCTGCCCTGCACCAGCTTGCGCAGGGAGTCGATCCATTGCCACGCCAGCGGCTTGGGCGGGAGGCTGAAGCGAACCTTGACGCGGGCGCCGGGCATCGGCCGCCACGGCCGGCCAACATCCTCGGAAACCGCTTCCCCCTTGAATTCCGGCTCGATCTCCACCACGAAGTGGTTGCGCATCGCGACCCGACCCTGCTCATCCTGTGTGTCGGTCGCAATCGTTCCGCCCCCGGCGAACCCGAGCGCCGCGTGCGGCAGCAGACGCCCCCCCGCCCCGCGGGCCACCACTTTCCCGGCGCCGTGCGTCACCGACGGGTGCCCCACCAGCCGGATCTGCACATCGATCGTCCGCGGGTCGGCGTTCAGGCCGCTGGACCAGTCGGCCTGGGTCTGCTCGAGCACCGCGGCGACGCGCACCTGCTGCGGATCCACGATCTCGCAGATCGCGTCGCCCTCGCGCAGATACGCCCCGACGAGCTGCCGCGGATCCGCCGCGGCGACGACGCCCGCCTGCGGCGCCCGGATGACGAGCTTCTCGTTGCGATCCACGAGGTACTCATACTGCTGGCGCAGCACCTGGTAATAGTCGAAGACGATGTGCGCGTAGTGCGGCTGCGACGCCAGCAGCGCCTGCTCGCGCGCCCCCACCTCCCTGAGGCTGTGCCGGGCGGCCTCCAGCCGCGTCTCGATCTCCGGGTCGCGCAGCGTGATGATCGGATCCCCCGCCGCGACCACATCGCCCGGCCCCACGTGGGCCTCCGCGACGAACCCCGGCGTCGAGACGAAGACACCCGTCTGGGCCAGGCTCTCGATCACGCCGTCCGCCTTGCGCCGGTCCGGCGCCGGCACCACGCCGAGCAGGAGCGCCCCGCCGACCACGCCCAGAATGCTCAGCGCCACCGCCCGCCGCCGCTTGTCCCCGAGCTGCGGGCTCGAGGCCAGCCAGTGCGTCCACTTGCCCAGCGGGATCAGGAACCACGCCGCAGCCGTCCAGATCGCCAGCACCAGCCCCAGCGCAAACGCCTTGCCCATCACGAACAGCGTGATCGAGAAAAACAGGAAGACGCGGTACGCCAGCGCCAGCCACCCGTAGACCAGCAGAATCATCTGCTCCGAGCGGATCTCCGTCGGCGGCCGCGCGTTCTCGATCCGGTAGAACCACCGCTGGAAGTGATACTTGATCTGGTTCATCGACCGCTGCATGAGATTCGGCATCTCCAGCAGGTCGCTGAGGATGTAGTACCCGTCGAAGCGCATGAGCGGGTTGGCGTTGAACAGGATCGTCGTCACGCTCGCCGTCAGCATCGTGTTGTAGGCGAGCTGATGCACGATCCCCCCGCTGGTCCGCGTCGCCAGCCAGACATGGGCCGCCACCGCCGCGATCGCCAGCTCGAAGATCATGCCGCCGGCGCCGACGGCCATCCGCTTCCACTTGCTCGGCAGGGCCCAGCAGCTCGACGCGTCCACGTACGGCGCCGGGAAGAGCACCAGCAGCATCACCCCGAACTCGGGCACCTGCCCGCCGAAGCGCTTGGTGATCACCCCGTGCCCGGTCTCATGGATCGCCTTGGCCACGATGAAGACCACGATCAGCCACGGCCAGTTCGCCGGCGCGATCGCCGTGGCGAACGTCTCCGGGTCGGTCAGATCCCCCCACCCGCTCTGCAGCAGCGCGTAGAGCGCGCTGATCATCAGCCCCGCCCACAGCAGCAGGCCCCACCGGTTGATCAGCGGGCGCAGCACCGGCTCGATCGCCGTCAGGATGGCGTCCGGATTGAACAGCCGCATCCGGAAGTACATGATGCCGATCGCCTGCGACTGGATCTTCCGCTTCCGCCGCTCCCGGCCTCGCCGCAGGAGTTGCTCGGTCTCGGGGCTGGTGTCCAGCGCCAAAAGATTCGCGTTGTAGAGCTGGTGGATCAGCTCCACCGCCTCGGTCTGCGTCGGCGCCCCGTCCCCGTGCCGGCTCAGCGTGTCCCGCCAGACATCCTCGACCGTGCGCCGGCCATCGAGCAGCGCCACGAACTCGTGCGCGATGGGGTTCAGCCGGTAGAACTGGTTGCTCGACGGATCGTGCACCACGTGCCACCTGCGCCCTCGGTAGTGCTGGCGCGTGATCTGCACGTGCGGCCGCAGCCGCGGCTTGAGCGCGCGTACCCGGTGCCACAGCGGTGAGAATGTGGGGCGCTCAGGCATGGCAAGCCAAATAGCAAAGGGACAAATGGCAAATGGCAAATGAAGAAGGGGCGGAGTGGCAGAGCGGCAAAGTGGCAGAGTGCGGAAGCGCGCTGGCGCCGCGTCTCAACCAGCGCCCCCGCAATGACTGGCCACCCGGCGGCGCAGCCGCTCCCCATTTGCCATTTGCCATTTGCCCCTTTGCCATTTTCCTCACCACCACAGCCACAGCCGCAGCGTGTCTTCGATCCGCCGCTTCAGGATCCAGTACAGGCGGCGCTCGCCGGTGTTCACCTTCGCCAGGCCCTCGGCGCCCGGACGCAGCCAGGGCGGCGTCGTGTCCAGTTCCGCCCGGGCCTCGAACACGTTTACCCCCTCGCGAGCCTGCGCCAGCGGCACGATCGTGTCGATCTGGAACGGGATCAGCTCATCGGGCCGGGCCCGCATCGCGAGCTGCCCCGTCGCCGCCTCCTCGATGTAGGCGATGTCGCGATCCGGGATCCGCATCACCAGCACCAGATCCTCGAGCTGCGCCACCTCGAACAGCGCCTCCCCGAGTTCCGTCTTCGCCCCGATCCGGTCCCGCAGATCGCCCCCGATGATCATCCCGTCGATCGGCGCCCGGATCTCCGAGTTCGCGATCTGCCGCCGGTACAGCGCGATCCGGGCCTTCAGCCCCTCCGCCTTTGCCCGCGCCCCCTCCGCCTCGGCGATCTTCTGCCCCTGCTGCGCGGCGTCCGCCTCCGCCACCGCCTGATTGAGCTGCTCCTCCAGCTCCAGCGTCTGCAGCTCGAGTTCGGATGTGTCCAGGCGCACCAGCAGGTCGCCCTCGGCCACCCTCGCTCCCGGATAC
>CAYMJK010000252.1:0-4003 GCA_964390535.1 uncultured Phycisphaeraceae bacterium
ACCCAGGCGGCGATCGCCGGGACGGGCCTTTTCGAGCGGGTGGATGTCCTGCCGCTGACCACCACCACGGGGACCCCGACGCTGGCAGACCTGCAGAGGTACGCCGCGGTGATCGGGTGGACCAACACGACGCCCCCGGACAACGAACTGCTCGGCGACCGCTTGGCAGACTACGTGGATGGAGGCGGCGGCGTGGTCGTGGCGGTCTTCGCCAACAGCACGACGACGAGCGGCCGCGACATCGGCGGGCGCTGGCGCGGCGATCCGGCGTACGAGGTCATCATCCCGCGCAGCGGCAACGAGAGCGGGCAGGCGTTCCTCGGGGATGTCCTGATCCCGTTGCACCCGATCATGGACGGCGTGGAGACCCTCAACGGAGGAACGAGCAGCTTTCGGCCGCAGGTAACCGACCTGCATCCCGGCGCCACCACGGTGGCCGAATGGGATGACGGGCGCGTGCTGGCGGCGGTCGGCGCCAATCCGCAGCGCGTCGATCTGGGCTTCTACCCGCCGCCGAGCACTGTGTCAACGAGCTTCTGGGACATCACGACCGATGGCGATCTGCTGATGGCCAACGCCCTGCTCTTTGCCACAGGCCTTGACAGTTGCTACGCCGACTGCGACGGCTCGGGAGGGTTGGACTTCTTCGACTTCCTGTGCTTCCAGAATGACTTTGCCGCCGGGGCCCCCGAGGCCGACTGCGACGGGTCAGGCGGTCTGGATTTCTTCGACTTCCTGTGCTTCCAGAACGAGTTTGCGGCCGGCTGCCTGTAACAGCCCGTAGCGATCGCACGGGGCGACAACTGAGCGCGCGGAGACCTGGCGCCGAGGCGCGGCGGGCATCCGTCGCGCCTTGGGGCGGGGCGTCGCCCCTTTGCCCACCGCCCGTTCGCGCCGGCGCGCGATACTCTTGGGCCATGAACGCGATAACACTGCTCGCCGCGACAGCGGCGGTTGCCCTGGCGCCAGCGGCGCGCGCGCAGACCGGCCCCGCGGCGCCCTTCACCACCGAAGCCGTTGCGGCGGCACACCCGCTGGCGTCGGAGGCTGGCGCCGGGATCCTTGCCGCGGGGGGCAACGCCGTGGATGCCGCCGTCGCCACGAGCTTCGCGCTCGCGGTGGTGCGTCCGGAATCCTGCGGCATCGGCGGGGGCGGCTTCATGATCATCCATGTGCCGCGGCATGGGAAGGGGGGCGAGAGGGGGCCGCCGGTTCAGGTGGCCCTGGACTATCGCGAGGCGGCGCCGGCGGCAGTTGGAGCTGACTTCTACGAGCGGCGGCCCGAGGGCGCCTCCACGCGCGGCGCGACTGCCGCGGGCGTTCCCGGGACGGTGGCCGGCCTGCTCATGGCGCTGGAGCGTTACGGCACGATGGAGCGGGCCGTGGTGATGGCGCCGGCCATCCGGCTGGCGCGCGCCGGCTTCGAGGCCGACGCCCACCTCGTGGGTGCTGCGCGCGGCCTGATCCCCGACTTTCTCGAGAGCGACTGGCCGGACCGGTTCGGGTTCGTCTGGGAGCGGTATCTGCAGCGCGGCGAGCTGCAACCGGGTGACCTGATCCGCAATCCGGAGATGGCTCGCTGCCTGGAAATGATCGCCGAGCGCGGCGCCGCGGCGTTCTATGACGGCCCCATCGCCGAGGCCATCGTGCGCGCGGTCGAGCGCGACGGGGGGCCGATGATGCGCGCCGATCTGCAGGCGTACCAGCCGCGGGAGGCGCCGCCGCTGCGCTACCGCTTTGCCGGCTTCGAGTTCCTCGGCATGCCACCGCCCTCCAGCGGCGGCGTGGCGATGGCCGAGATGCTGGGCGTGCTCGCGCGAACCGGATTCCTCGATGGCGACGAGCCCGGCTGGACCGCCGAGCGGGCGCATCTGCTCGCCGAAGCGCTCAAGCACGCCTTCGCGGACCGGGCCGAGTGGCTGGGGGACGCCGCGATGGTGGATGTGCCGGTGGATCGGCTGCTGTCGGACGCGTACCTGGATGCGCTCGCGACGCGCGTGCGCGTCGGCGAGACGCTGGCGCCGGAGTCGTATGGCAGCCGTGCAGACCCGGCTCGGAGCGCCGGGCCACCCCCGGATGACAGCGGCACCAGCCACTTCTGCATCGTCGATCAGTGGGGCGGCGCCGTCGCCTGCACGGAGACGGTGAATCTGTCGTTCGGGTCGCTCGTGGCCGTGCCCGAGTTCGGCTTCGTGCTCAACAACGAGATGGACGACTTCACCACGCGCCGCGGCGAGCCGAACGCCTTCGGCCTGCGCCAGAGCGATCGGAATCTGCCGGCCCCCGGCAAGCGCCCGCTGAGCAGCATGAGCCCGACGATCGCACTGGCGGACGGGAAGGTCGCAGCGGTGGCGGGCGCTGCGGGCGGGCCGCGCATCATCTCGGCGACACTGCAGGCGCTGCTCAACGGGCTCGTCTTCGACATGACGGCCAGCGAGGCGCTCGCAGCGCCGCGACTCCATCACCAGTGGGCGCCGGCCACGCTCTGGCTGCAGCCGGGCTGGTGGGAGGGCGATCGCGCCGGCGCCGCGGCGTCGCTGGAATCGCGTGGCCATGATGTCGCGCGCCGGGCGGATCTCGGCGAGGCCCAGCTCATTCTCCGGCGCGGCGACGCGTGGGACGCCGCGTGCGACACGTCAACGCGCTCGCGCCCGGCGGGGCGGTAGGGCCGAGCGGGCGAGCGGGCGAGCGCGGCAGCGCGCCGCTCGCCGACGCGCTACCTCCTATTCCACGTCGTCGGCCTCGATCGCCGCCACGATCTCATCAGCGACATAGATTCGGCCGTACTGGCCGCCGGTCACCTCGCGCAGGATGCCCAGGGATCGGAGGCGATCGATGTACCGCTGGGCCTGCTGCGGGCGGACGTTCAGTCGCTCTGCCATGCTCTTTGCCGAGACCGCGGGGCGCTCGAAGAGTCGGTCAACAGCCTCTCGAAGGAGAGCCGGCGCTCGCGGTGTTGTGACCTTCTCAAGCCACGATCGGCGCAGCTCCAGCAGCTTCCGCCCACGCCTCGCTCCATCTTCGGCCTGCACAGCGACTGCGTCACAGAAGAAACGCACCCAGGGTTCCCACTCGCCGCGCTGACTTACACCGAGCAGGAGATCGTAATACGTCTGGCGATGGCGGTCGAAGTAGCTGCTGATCGACAGAAGCGGCCGCGAGATGAGCCCCATGCGGCACATGGACAGGCTGATGAGGATGCGTCCCAGACGCCCATTGCCGTCCGCGAACGGGTGTATGGTCTCGAACTGATAGTGCACCAGTGCGACCTGCACCAGAGGCGGGATTGCTTCTGGCGGCGCATCGAGGAAGGATTGCAGATCCCGCATGCACGCCTGAACCTCGGTCGCCGGAGGCGGCACGAATCGGGCATTGCGAAAGCCTCTCTCATCTCCCTGGATGTACGCCTGCCCCTTTCGGAGTTCGCCCGGATTCCTGTCTCCCCCGCGAACTCCCTCCAACAGCCGATGGTGCAGCTGTCGCAGCAGCCACTCTCCCAGCGGCGCCTCGGAAGCGAGCCCCTCGTCGAGCGCCAACAGGTAGTTTTGAACCTCCCGCGGCTCGTCAGCGGTAGGCCCCCCGGCGCCGGCGATCGCGACCTCCTCGGCAGAGGCGATGGTGTTCTCGATGCGCGAGGACGCCTGAGCCTCGCGGATCTTGAAGGGGTTGGACAGCAGGTGAGGGTTCGTGAGCGTTGCCGCTGTGGCGTCAAGGCGCTGCAGGGCCGCCGTGGCGGCGCCAAGCTCAGGCCAGATGCGGCCGATGAGCCGCTCGAAGTCCAGATTCCGGGGCGGGAGCGGGTCGGGGACGAACGCCTCGCCGCGGAACTCCGCCAGCTCCCGCTTGCCGGCCGCCGTATGGCGCCACTCCTGGCCGCTGGTCTCGACCAGCCTTCCGGGAGCATCGGGAGCGAATGAGGCGGCGTCCATCTGAATTGAACACTTAGGGGCGTTGTGTGCCGAGATTGAACAGTATCGGCTCTAAGTGTTCAATCTTCGCACGG
>CAYMJK010000253.1:0-3064 GCA_964390535.1 uncultured Phycisphaeraceae bacterium
CGCATTCAGCAACACGTCCGACAGGGGCGCGGGTGGCAAGGGGTGCGCTGCGGCGGGACGTTGGCGGCGCGCCCGGGGGGAAAGCGCCCCCCCGGCGCCCTCGCGAATGATCGATCCCTCACAATTGACCACAGCACACGCCCTGGTTTTCCACTTATGCGAGCGCAGGAGCGCGCGGGGTTGGAGGGTTTCGCTCTACGCAGCGCCGGCCGGCGATCACGTATGGTGTGGAATAGGTCGCGGCACAGCGACACAACACGGGACACGCGCTCTGGAGGACACCACCATGCTCAACGCCACTCAAGCCCTTCTTGATACGCTCGATCGGTGGGTGAGAGCGGTCCGCGAGGACAACTTCGATGCGGCGAGGGCCTGCACACGACAGTTGATTCGCGATGGCGAACTCCTGGCAGCGCACCCGGACTTTCAGGAGTGTTTCACCACGCATTCGGCCGGTTGCGACGCGCGCCAGGCTCTCACACACCTGTGCCAGTTCCTGCTGTGCGCCACCGACGGCCGGGCCACCGTGCTCAAGCAGTTCGTCCTCGATGCCAAGCGCGGGCCCGCTTCCGGGCCCATTTCCGGCCCCGTTTCCGAGCCCGCTCCTCCCTGAGCGGGTCGATGCTGCGCACGGGCCGGCCCTCGATTGAGGCCCGCTCCATGTGAGCCGATTCCCATTCACCGGGCCATCTCTCGGCATCCCGCCCCAGCGCTCACCCTGCTCCGGGTGGCCTTGAATCTGACACGAAGGGCGCCGCATCAGGTTGAGCGGGGGAAGGAGATCCCGTGTCGCAGGAGCAGCGGTACCTGGAGGGCGGAGGCCTGGCGTTGGAGCACCGGCCCCTGCGCGTTCTGTGCGTCGAGGATCTCCGCGTTGTGGCGGAGGCCATCGGCGACGCCATTGACGCCGAGCCGGACATGCGCAGCGTGGGGATACTGCCGACACCGGAGACCCTCGCCCGCGAAACCCAGCGCGTGAAGCCGGACGTGGTGCTGTTCGACTTGTACTACGGTGGCGGCAGGCCCGCCTTTGACGACCTGGCGCAGCTGCACGCTGCCGCGCCTCAGATCGCCGTGATCGTCATCAGCGGCGACAATCACCCCGCCACGGTCGAGCGGGCGTTCGCGGCCGGCGCCCACGGGTACGTGGTCAAGAGCGACATGCGGGAGGTGATCGAGGCGATCCGCGCTGTCGCCGCCGGCGGAACGTGGCGCCCCCGCCCCCAGGACGCGGGCCCCCACTAGGTCCGTCCCCACATGGTCCGCCCCCCCGGGTCTGCGCGCCCAGGGTTTCCTCGTGGCTGACTCCTGACTCCTGACACACCCCCCTCCCGTACAATCGGCCATGCGACCGCATTTCCACGCCCCCGACGCCCGCCACGCTCCCGACGGCCCGCCCCGATCTCCCCGCCGCAGCCTTGCGGGGCGGCTGACCCTGCCGGCGCTGCTGGTGATCCTCGGCGCGGCGGTGTTCGGGTCTACGCTCGCGATTGCCCAGCGGTCGGATTATGACTTCTTCGACCCGATCATCGACATCAAGAGCTTCATCAGCGCTCGCTATGTCGAGGCGCCCGATGAGCAGGCCCTGCAGCTCGGCGCCATCCGCGGCATGCTCGAGGCGCTGGATGATCCGTACACCTTCTACGTCCCCGCGGATGACACCCGCGAGTTCCGCAAGGAGGTGCTCGGCGAGTATGTCGGCATCGGCGTGTATGTCGTGCAGCGCGACGGGTGGCTGACGGTCGTGAGCCCGCTGGACGGCTCGCCCGCGTTTGGCGCGGGGGTGATGGCCGATGACCGGATCGTCGAAATCGATGGCGTCTCCACGCGCGACCTGTCGCCGGATGAGAGCGTGGACCTGCTGGCGGGCATGCCGGGCGAGCCGGTGCTGCTGACGATCGAGCGGCTCGGGCAGCGGATGGAAATCACGGTCACGCGGGAGCTGATCCAGACGCAGACGGTGAAGGGGTGGCGGCGCACGGGCGAGAACGGAACGTGGGATTTCACGCTCGATCCCGAGCAGCGGATCGGCTACATCCGCATCACGCAGTTCAACGCGACGACGATGGAGGAGCTGGATGTCGCGCTGGAGGCCGCGGGCGCGGCCGAGCCCGGGTTCGGCGGGCTCATCCTCGATGTCCGGTCCAATCCCGGCGGGCTGCTGGATCAGGCGGAAGCGGTTGCGGACCGGTTTCTCGAGGACGGCGTGATCTACGCCACGGAGGGGCGCGCCCACGAGCGGCGCACGATGCGGGCTCGCAGCGCCGGCACGCTCCCAGACTTTCCGATGATCGTGCTGATCGACGGGCAGGCAGCCAGCGGGAGCGAACTGCTCGCGGGGTCGCTGGTCGAGCATGACCGGGCGATCGCGCTGGGCACGCGTACCTTCGGCAAGGGCTCGGTGCAGGCGGTCTTTGCGATCCCGCAGCAGGATGGGGCGCAGCTCAAGCTCACCGAGCAGTTGTATCTGCTCCCATCCGGGCGCAGCATTCATCGTTGGCCGGATTCGACGGTGTGGGGTGTGGACCCGACGCCGGGGTTCTTCCTGCCGATCAGCGACGAGCAGCGAATGGCGATCTTCCAGGCGCGGCAGGAGGGCGAGATCATCCGGGCGGATGCCGAGCACGATCGCGCTGCGGAGTTCGAGTCGGCGCTGGCCGATCCGCAGCTCGCCGCGGCCCTGGAGACGATGCGGGCGAAGCTTGACACGGGCCAGTGGCAGCCGATCAGCGAGGCGGGGGAGACCGCGGCGGACGCCCTCGGCGAGGAGCTTCGGCGGGCGGAGGCGCGGCGGGACAGCCTCGTGGCCGAGCTTGCGCGCGTGTCCGGGGAAATCGACCGGCTGGCGAAGCTGGCGCAGACGGTTGCTGAGGATCCGCCGGGGGAGCGGATCGGGGATCCAGTGGAGGCGCCGGAGGCGGCGCCGGCGCCGGTGGAGGGGGTCGGGGCGGGCGGCGGAGCGCCCGAGCCTTCGGGCGCGCCGTGATCCATGCTCGTTCTTGGCATCGAATCCTCGTGCGATGAGATGGCCGCGGCGGTGGTCGCCGATGGCCGGCGCGTGCGC
>CAYMJK010000254.1:0-4204 GCA_964390535.1 uncultured Phycisphaeraceae bacterium
GCTTTCGGATTCCCCATGCGGAATCGCCCGACGCCAAGGCACGACGCCGGTCAACATGGCCCCGCCAACGCCCCCGGGGAGCCTCGGATGGCAGCCGGTGGGCAAGCCGGGAGAGCGACCCCCGAACGAGCCGCCCCTCCCCGGCTCGGGCAAACGCGGGGAGGGGCGTGAATCTGACTGTCCGGTTGGCTCTGGCTTGCTCCGCGCTTCGCCCGGGCGCTTGCAGGTCATGCAGTTCGCCCGCTTACGGGCAGCCCGCCGCGAAGGCGTTCTGGAAGCAGAGGAAATCGAAGAAGTCGAGGCCGCCGCTCTCATCGCAGTCGGCGAGCGGATCACCCGCGGCGAACAGGTTCTGGAAGCAGAGGAAATCGAAGAAGTCGAGCCCGCCGCTCAGGTCGCAGTCCGCGTAACATGTCGCCGCGTCGACCACCTGCCCGCGGATCTCTCCGCCCGGATGCATCGCGG
Source organism: uncultured Phycisphaeraceae bacterium (assembly GCA_964390535.1). GTDB lineage: Bacteria > Planctomycetota > Phycisphaerae > Phycisphaerales > UBA1924 > CAYMJK01. Next base: position 466 of record CAYMJK010000254.1, read on the forward strand.
TGTGGATGTTGACATACCACAGTCCGTCGACCACCTCCTGCGCGAACGACGGGCTGATCGCCGCCTCGCCGATCATCGGGCTCGCCGTGCCGCTGGTGGCGTGGATTCCCAGCCGCACACCCGCCGACACCCCGGGTTCCGCCGGGCCATGGAAGTGCGCCGCCGTCGCCGGGCCGCTGAGATCGCTGAACTCGATGTCCCACTTGATCATCCCCGCGGCCCGGTCCAGTTCCACCACCGCCGAGCCGCGGCCATCGGTCATCACCGGCGGTACCTCCTGCCCGCCGTCGAGCGTGAACCGGTACTCGATCACCTCGTCGATCACCTGCCCGCGGATCTCACCCCCCGGGTGCGCCGAGGTGTGAATGTTGATGTACGACAGCCCGTCCTCCACGATCTGCTGGTGCGCCGGTGAGATCGACACCGAGCCGATCATGGGGCTGACCACACCCCCGCTGGGGCCGGCGATGTCGAACATCACGCCGGCCGAGACGCCGGGCCCCGCCGGCCCGTGGAAGTGCGCCGCGATACCCGGCGCGGACAGGTCCTGGAAGTGGATCTCCCACGCGATCGTGCCTGCCCCCCGGTCCATCGTGACGCTCGCGGTCCCCATGGCCGGGGTCGTCACCGGCGGGACCTCCCGACTGCCATCGAGCGTCAACTCGTACTCGAACACCTGTCCCTGGGCGCCGGCGCACAGAAGACCGGACACCGCGAAAGCTGCAAAATACCGCGCATGCATGGTTTGGCTCCTCTCCAGCCGCCGGCGGAATGCCGGCGGGCCCTTGGCAGGGGCCGGCCCGGGCGCCCGAAAGCGCAGCCCCCGCCTCTTTCCTATGTCGCCGGGGTTGCCCGGCCCTGCACCCGAACCCCCCAAATTCCATCCGGCCCGATCGTTGGGCCACGTGTGGCCTACGGGCAGCCGCCCGCAAACACATTCTGGAAGCAGAGGAAGTCGAAGAAGTCGAGATTCCAGCTCAGGTCGCAGTCGGCGGACAGGTCGCCTGCGGCGAACTGGTTCTGAAAGCACAGGAAGTCGAAGAAGTCGAGGGAGCCTGAGCCGTCGCAGTCGGCGATGCAGTCGGGCTGGGAGGGGAACAGCACCGGTGTCGGCGTGTTGTAGAAGGCCGGGTCGTCCATCAGCGCCGTCCAGTTGGTGCGGGAGCGGGCGATCGAGACGCTCCCGTCGGCCGCGCGGCCGGCCCAGCGCGAGTCGGGGCGCGACACCCACACGCCCCGGGTGGACTTGACCAACTCCACAAGCCTGCCGTCGAGCGCGTAGACCAGGCTGCCGCCATCGGTCATGTTCAAGCCGGTGATCCGGGCGCCCGGGGCGTGATTGATGGCGTCGGTCTGCACCAGGCTGGTCCCATCCGGGATGAAACGCCGCACGATAGTGCTCCCGTCCGCGCAGACCCAGAAGGCGCCGGGCTCTTCGTCGTCGAGGGCGATGAAGCCCTCTCCGCTCACCGAAGCCGCCAGCAGGCGGTTGGTCCCGAACCCGGTGAGTGAGCGCGGCACACTGATGACGCGGCGAGAGGAGATGCCCCCGGTCTCGGTCAGGATCACTACGGTGTCGTTCACATCGTTGTAGGCGATGTCATCAGGGCGCAGGCTGGGGGTGATGTCGGCCAGGCGGGTCGCGGGGAAGGTGGAGAGGTCGTAGCGGACGACATCGGGGCCTTCGATCACGTACAGATCATTGAAGCGCCCCAGCGCAATGCGGCGCGGGTCGAACGGGGCGGTGATGACCTTCGCCGACTGCCCCGTCAGGGGGTCCAGCCGCCAGACGCTCGACTTCTGCGTGCCCTGCGCTGTGACGTAGTAATACCACCGCATGTCGGCGTCGAACTCGGTGTCGAGGATACGACCCGTGCCCGCCGGCTTGTTGAAACTCTGCGTCAGCGGCATCGGGTTGCCCGCCGGCCGCACGGGCCGCACCACCTTGATCTCCCCGGCTGACTCCAGCCCGGAGCCGAAGATCGCCGCCGCCGGCAGGAAGACCGTGATCGAGTCGAGGAATACCGTGCCCGGATCGGTGACATCCAGCCGGTACATGGTCTTGCTCTCGTAGGTCTCCCCGGTCTTCTGGCGGAACTGGCCGGTCACTTTGGTCAGGGCGGCGAGGGAGGTGCGGAACTGAGACTGCGTGATGTTCGCAGGGTCGTTGGCCGGGTCGCGGGAGAACAGGATCGGGTTCAGCGGGCATCCCCACACACCGGTGATGCTGATGAGGTGCCCCCCGTCGCGCGTGCCCCCGGTGCTGCTGGAGTAGAACCCGTACGCCGCCTGGATGTAGCCGCCGAGGTTGTTGTAGTCATTGAACAGTTCGGGACTCGGCGACTCGCCGCCGCCCCACACATGCGACCCGCTCACGAGGATGTCGCCGCCGGTGAACAGCGCTGAGTAGGCCTTGGCCCCGGGAACCAGCCCGCCGCGGGTTCCCTTCTCCGCATCGGTGTCCATCAGCACACCCATCAGGAGGTCAACATCGGTCACGAGGTCGTACTGCGCTGCGGCCTGCCAGTCGCGCGGCCCGCCCAGCGTGCCCGGCTGCTCGATGCCGCGATTGGCGAAGTAGGCGAACCAGTTCAGCGCGCTGGTGGGGCCGCAGTACATGCCCCCGTCGCCGGGCAGGCCCTGGACGGAGGCTGTGTCCTCGCGGCGTTGGTCGAAGTCCGGGACATCGTCGATCGACCAGTCGTCGCACTGGGCGCACACAACCTGACTGCACAGCGCCAGCAGCGCTGCGGGGGCAATACCTGATTTCATGGTGGGTCTCTCCAGAGAAGGCGTCTGCCGGCGCCTACGCCGGGATTGGGCGGAGTGTATGGCCGCGCCAAACCCCCGCGAGCGAGGTCGCGCGCAGACAATGTCGCTGCCGGGCCCAGCAGCGGCCTCATGAATACCCTCTGCCGCACGGCCCCCCGCTCGGGGGCGCCCGCGATCGCCCGCCCGCCAGACCTCACGCCAGACCTCACGCCAGACCTCACGGAAGCCGAATGAGCCCGACTTCGCAGACCCCGACCACCGAGTTCACCAAGACCGACCGCTGCGCCGGCCTCGAGCATCGCCCCCGCGTGCTGCTCGGCAAGATGGGCCTCGATGGCCACGATCGGGGCGTCAAGGTCATCGCCCGGGCCCTCCGCGACTCGGGGATCCACGTCATCTACTCCGGCCTCTGGCAGACCCCCGCGGCGCTCGCCATCGGGGCCCGGGATGAAGACTGCGATGTCATCGCCGCCAGCATGATGTCCAACAGCCACCTCAAGCTCGGCCCCATGCTCCTCGCCGAGCGCGACCGCGTCGGCCGGCCGGACATCCCGATCCACATGGGGGGCATCCTGCCGCAGGAGGACATCCCGAAGCTGCTGGAGGCGGGGATCGCCCGCTGCATCACCACCGGCATCGGCCTCGCTGACATCGCCCAGGCCATCATCGACGCGACCCGGCCGTATGCGCAGAGCCTTCCGGGCCCCACGACCGCCCCCCCGACGGCCCAGCTCGCCCGCGACATCTCCCTCATCCACGATGGCAAGCCGCTGCGGGATGGCGCTGCCCGCCGGCGCCCGCAGCGGGTCATCGGGATCACCGGCTCCCCCGGCGCCGGCAAGAGCACCCTGGTCGCCCAACTTGCCGGCGAGTACACCCGCCGGGCCAGGACCGATGCCAGTCTCGGTCGCTGCGCGGTCGTCGCCTTCGACCCCAAGAGCCCGATCACCGGCGGCGCCCTGCTCGG
>CAYMJK010000255.1:0-3573 GCA_964390535.1 uncultured Phycisphaeraceae bacterium
GGTCAGTCGGGCGCAACCGGCTACGCCTTCTGCGGCGGCGTCGAGAACGTCAACGTCCGCACCACTGACGGCGTCACCGACTTCGCCGTCGGCGAGTTCGGCATCGCCAACTGACCTGATTCGAGATTCGTTTCCACGAGCACAAGGGCCCCGGCGCGTTGCCGGGGCCCTTTTTTCAGGGGGCAGGAATCAGGAGTCGGCGACAGGACCGCAGGTGCGCCCCAGCGCCGACTCGTCATTCATCATTCATCGTTCCGATCACCCGGCCACCCCTCCCGCAGGAACCGCCCGTCCCGATGGAACACCTCGCCGTCCGCCGCGATCGACCCCCCGCGCCGGAGATCGCAGACCATGTCCCAGTGCAGCCCGCTCTCGCTCGTCGAGCCGCTCTCGGGGTAGCCGGCGCCCACCGCGGCGTGGAACGTGCCGCCGATCTTCTCGTCGAACAGCGTGTTGCGCGTGAAGTTGCCGATAGCGTAGTTCGTCCCGATCGCGATCTCGCCCATGTTCCGGGCGCCATCATCCTGGTCCAGCATCTCGATCAGGAACGCCTCGTTCTTCTTCGCCGACGCCTCCACCACCCGCCCGCCCCGGAATAGCAGACGCACGCCATCCACCTCGCGCCCGTTGTAGACCGCCGGATAGGTGTAGTTCACGTGCCCGTCGGCGCCCTGTGGCCCGCAGAAGACCTCCCCATCGGGAAAGTTCTCCTTCCCCGAGCAGTTGATCCACGTGCCCCCGTCCACGCTGACGCGCAGATCGGTCCCATCGTGTCCGTCCGCCGCGGGCGCGCGAAAATGGACCTCCCGCTTCCCCTGCAGGAACGACCGCACCAGCTCCTGCCGCGCGAATATGTCCTGCCACGCCGCGGCCGGATCCGGCAGGTGCAGCAGGCCGGCGGCGAACACGAACTTCTCATATTCGCGCAGGCTCATCTCGGCGTCCTGGGCGCTCGCGGGCGTCGGGTACAGCGTGCCCACCCAGCGCAGCTCCCCCGCCGCGAACCGTTCGAGAAACCGCTTCATGAGCGGGCGCCGCGCCGCCTCGAACGCCGCCATCCGCCCTGGCGCGTGGCTCTGACCGCTCCTGGTGTTGATGTCCGCCCAGAAGCTGATGCGAACATCCGCGGTGTTCGTCACGTGCTCGAGGATCGACGGAATCTTCCGGAGCTGCTCCTCCGAGCCGAGTTCCATCATGGCGTCGTGCAGGGCTTCGGGCCGGGCGACGTAATAGGGATGGCCGCCGGCGCGCAGCGCTGCCTCGAACGTCGCCTCCACCAGCGGCATCGCCACCGGATCGGCCAGAATCGCCACCTCGTCCCCCGGCTTCACCCCCGTCGAGTACCTCACGAGAACATCCGCGAGCTTGTCGAGGCGCTGGTCGCGCATAATGGGAACTCCTCCTTGAAGGCCCCATCCTACGCCGCCCCTAGAGTCCGCCGATGACCCGCGGCAACGAACTCGCCGGCGAATCCAGCCCCTACCTCCTCCAGCACGCGCACAACCCGGCGCACTGGAAGCCGTGGGGCCCCGCGGCGTTCGACGAGGCTCGCCGGCGCGATGTCCCCATCTTCCTCAGCGTCGGCTACGCCACCTGCCACTGGTGCCACGTCATGGAGCGAGAGAGCTTCGAGGACGAAGCGATCGCGAGCATCATGAACGAACACTTCGTGTGCATCAAGGTCGACCGCGAGGAGCGGCCGGAGGTGGACGAGCCCTACATGCTCGCGACGCAACTCATGACCGGCTCCGGCGGCTGGCCGATGAGCGTCTTTCTCGAGCCCGCCGAGCTTCGACCCTTCTGGTGCGCCACATATCTCCCGCCCCGGCCCCACCCACACGGCGCCGGTCCATCCTTCCCGCAGGTTCTGGAATCGATCGCCCAGGCCTGGCGCCAGCAGCGCGCCGAGATCATCCAGCAGGCCGGGGCGGTTGCGCAGGCGGTCCGCGAGAACATGATGCCGCCCGGCCCCGCCCCGATCGGCGCCGGCCAGGTGAGCGCTGCGGTCGAGAGCCTCCTCCGCATGTTCGATCGCACGCACGGCGGCTTCGGCGCCGCCCCGAAGTTCCCGCAGCCGAGCTTCCTCGAACTCCTCCTGGAGGCCCAGGGCCGCGTTGACGAGGGCCCCCGCCGCGCCATCGACGAGGCCGCCCGGCGCACGCTCGATCGCATGGCGGTGGGGGGGCTGCGCGATCACGTCGGCGGCGGCTTCCATCGCTATTGCGTGGATGCGACGTGGACGGTCCCGCATTTCGAGAAGATGCTCTACGACAACGCCCTGCTCGCGGCGCTCTATGCCCGCGCCTCGCGAACCTACGCCGACGACTTCTACGCCGATGTCGCCCGCGACACGCTCGACTATATCGCGCGCGAGATGACGTCCCCCGAGGGCGCTTTCTGGTGCGCCCAGGATGCCGACACCGATGGCCACGAGGGCGCCACCTACCTCTGGACGGCGGCGCAGCTCCGCGAGGAGCTGAGCCCGGATGACGCCGAACTGGCCATCCGGATCTACGGGGTCGACCGCGGCCCCAACTTCCGCGACCCGCATCATCCCGATGACGAGCCGGCCAACATCCTGCGCCTCGACGACCGGCCCGGCGGCCTCGCTGATCGCTACGGCGCCACGGCCGCGGACCTCGATGCCCGCCTCGGCGCCATCAACGGGCGACTTCTCGCCGCGCGCGCGCAGCGCCCGCAGCCCGGCCTCGATGACAAGATCCTCGTTGCCTGGAACGGCATGATGATCGCCGCCATGGCCGAGTGCGCCGAGTTGCTGGGTGACCGATCCTTGCTCGACCGCGCTGCCGCCGCGGCAGACTTTATCGAGCGCGAGATGACCGGCGCCGATGGCCTCCGGCGCACCTGGCGCGCCGGCCAGCCCGGCCCCGCGGCCACGCTCGAGGACTACGCCTGGCTCCTGACCGGGCTCGCCGCGATTGCGCGCGCGCCGGGCGCCCCCCCCGACCTCCTCGCTCGCTGCGCCCGCCTGTACGACGAGGCGGCACGCCGCTTCGAAGACCCGCAGCGCCCCGGCCTCCTCTACGATGCCCCCGCCGACGCCGGCTTCTTCGTCCGCGTCCGGTCCACCTACGACGGCGCCACCCCGAGCGCATCGTCCACGATGCTCGGCGCTCTCATCGACCTCGCCGAGGTCGCCGGCGCCACCCGTGCCACCGATGTCGGCTCTGCGACATCGGCGTCCCCCACCAACCCGCGATGGCTCGCACACGCTCAGGAATCCCTCGCCGCCCTCAGCGGCGCCATCGCCGCCAATCCCCTCGCAACCGTCAACGCCACGCGCCACCTGCTGCGCATGCTCCGGCTCGATCCATCTGTCGGCGCCGACGCGCAAACGCCTGCGCCCGAAGCCGCTCCCGCCCCCACGCCCGCCGCCCCACCCACGCCCGCCGACACATTCACCCCCGTCGAGATCTACGCCGATCGCGAGCGCATCACCCTCGGCCCCGGCCAGCCCGCCGAACTCAACCTCATCCTGCGCATCGCCCCCGGCCACCACATCTACACGCCGGACACCCCCTACGCGCCCGACGCCTCCAGCACGCCCGGCGC
>CAYMJK010000256.1:0-5006 GCA_964390535.1 uncultured Phycisphaeraceae bacterium
GCATGCGCGGCATCGGCCGCTGGGACGGCGCCGAGTGGAGCGCCGTCGGTGGCACGCTGAACGTCGGCGTGATCCTGGCGATGACGGTGTGGGATCGGGATGGCCCCGGGCCGGCGCAGGCGAACCTCTACATCAGCGGAACGATTGGCCGGTTGCCCGACCGGACCTACGCGAATCACATCGCCCGCTGGGATGGCGAGCACTGGCACGCGCTCGGTGGCGGCCTCACCGGCTTCGGCGCCGGCACGCACGTACGATCCCTTGCCGCGTTCGACGAGGACGGCCCCGGCCCCAATCCCGGCGGCCTGTACGTCGGCGGGGCCTTCACCCGCGCCGGCGGTGTCGAGACCAGGCACATCGCCCGCTGGGGCTGCCCGCTGCCGGCCAGCCGGCCGTGCTACGCCGACTGCGACGAATCCGGCGCCCTCGACTTCCTCGATTTCCTCTGCTTCCAGAACGCCTTCGCCGCGGCAGCCCCCTCCGCCGACTGCGATCAGTCCGGCGCCCTCGACTTCTTCGACTTCCTCTGCTTCCAGAACGCCTTCAGCGCCGGCTGCCCGTAATGCCAATGCGGGCCGACTTCGTCGCGCTTCGACTCGCGGAGGCGGGACCAGCATGTTGGGCCGGCGCGTTCTCCGCGCCACCGCGCCTCCGCGTGAGCCATCCGCCATCGCCGTGGTGCTCGTAACGCAGTGGCAGGCTGGCAGATCCGAAGCGCAGCGGGCGCCATTGCACGCTCGCACTGACCTCCAAGCAGGTCAGTGGCACGGGATCCAGAATGGGCGGGGTGGGGCTCGAACCCACGACCCCTTGCTTGTAAGGCAAGCGCTCTGGCCAACTGAGCTACCCGCCCGGGCGCGGAAGGGTAGGAGGCGCCGGGCCTGTGGTGGGCGCGATCAGTTCGGCGCCGAGGCCAGGTGCTCGTCGATGACCTTCGCCAGCGTGGCCTCGCCATCGGGGCTGAAGCCGACCGCGGAGTGGATGATCGAGCCGTCCATACCGATGACGAAGAACGCCGGGATGCCGGTGACGCCGTACTTCGCCGCGACCTGATCCCCATCGAGCAGCAGGCCGTAGGTGTACCCCTCGCGCCGCATGAAGGCGCCGGGGTCGCCGTTCTCCCAAGCGTTGACGCCGAAGATCTGCACCGGCTTGTCCTTGTACCGCTCGTGCAGCTTCTGCAGGCCGGGCATCGCCATCTTGCACGGGCCGCACCACGTGGCCCAGAAGTCGAGCACCACGATCTGCCCCTTGTATCCGCTCAGCGTGTGCTGCTTGCCGGTCGGGTCGGCGAGCGTGAAGTCGGGGGCCGCGGCGCCGACGAGCGGGCCGGCCTGCGGGCGGGCGCCGCCGGCGGCGGCCCGCTGCTCCTGCAGCGCGCGCACCTCGTATCCCTCGGGCGTCTCGATGGAGAACAGCGCCGTCTCCGGCGCTTCGATCACCTCGAGATCCGCCAGCGTGAGGCGCTTGAAACCGTCGCCGAGGCCCTCGATGTCCAGGTACAGCAGTTCCATCCGCCGCGGCAGCAGGTCCTCCACGCCGATGTACCACCAGACGGTGAACTCGCGCACGCTGGAGAGATCGGAGATATCGGTGAAGATCGCGTGGCACGGCACACCATCCACCTCGACCTGCCCGACCAGCTTGGGCTCCAGGTACGGATCACGATCGAGGAAGGCCTCCTTGACCAGGTGATCCCAGCGCATGACCCACGCGATGGCGAAGTCGGCATCCTCGCGCAGGGCCTCGATCGCCCTTTCCCCGCTCCCCTCGACGACTTCCTTCTCCGCTGCGCGCGCGGTGCGGACGGTCTCGCCGTCGAAGCTGGCGAGGATCGACTGCGGCTCCGCCTCCCCCGGGATGCGCCGGGCGCCATCGACGCGGATCCGGAAACCGAGCGAGGCTGACGCGCCCTCGTCCGCTCGCCCGAGCGTCACGGCTGCGCGCCCGCCGGGCGCCTCCGCCACCATGGCGCCGACGCCCTCGGCCACGGCCTGATAGCGCAGCCCCGGAGCAGCGCGCAGCGCCGTGTCTGCCGCACGGAGGATCTCGCGCGCCTCGGCCCCATCCTGGGCCCGGGCGCCGCCGCTCACGACCAATGCCCCGACCACCCCCACACGCACGCACGCCGCCATCGAGAGTCTCATCGCTCGGCCTCCTGCTGTTCTCGCAAACACCACGCATGAAGATACGCCGCCGGCAGGCCGCCGTTGCGTCCGAGAAGGCCGAAAATCGGCAGAAAGCGGCCACTCTCGCGATGATCGCGGCCCCCGCGCCGCCTGCGGCGGGTATCCTGTCTTGAGGCGCCCGCGGATCGCCGGAATGCCCCGAAGAGAGAGGAAAACGCCATGCGAGCCCGATCCATTTCCGGCCTCCTGGTCCTGTCGGCCGGCGCCCTCGTCGCCCCTGCCGCGGCACAGACGAGCAGCCCCACCGTCTTCGTCACAAACGATGGCAACAACGAGGGGGCGGTGACCAGCTTCGGATTCAACACCGATGGCACGCTGCGCATGCTCGACCGGCTGGTGATCGGGACCGGCTCGGACCCCGGGACCAACGCGACGGCGATCGATATCTCGGCGGACGGCGCCTGGCTGGCGACCGGGCACGCGACGGCGTTCACTGAGGAGCAACTCACCATCATCGAGGTGGCGCCGGACGGCACGCTCTCGATCACCGGCGAGTTCCTCGTTCCCTACGGGACGCCGCTGGATGTCGCCTGGATCGACAGCGAGTATCTGGCGGTGGCAACCAGCGACTTCGGCGGCCTCGAGAACGGCGTGGTGATCTACCGGTGGGATGACGGCCGGCTGGAGGAGGTCGACCGGGCTCAGTTCGGCAGCTTTACCACCAACCTGCTGATGGATCGCCGCCAGCGGGTGCTGTACGCGCAGAACTCTCCGTTCAGCGGCGGCGATGTCCGTGGCTTCGCGGTGGATGCCGAGGGGCAGCTTGAGCTCGTCAACATCTCGCCGACCGGGACGAACTTTCCGCTGGGCATGGGCATCAGCCCCGATGGCGAGCGGCTGTACGCGGCGTGCGGGATCAGCGGCTCCAGGCATGACATCGTCGCGTTCGATGTAAATGTCGGCGGCTCGCTGGAGTTCGACTTCCGCAGCCCGTTCCTGTCGCCGGGGGATTCGCCGAAGCTGGTCAAAGTCAGCGACGATGGCCGGTGGCTCTTCGCCGGCCATGGCGCGGACGCCACGCTGCAAGGTTTCGAGATCGAGGGTGGATCGCTCTTCCCGACCGGCGTCTCGTTCGATGTCGGCCTGCAGGGAAGCCTCGGGGACGCCGAGATCCTCGGCGACACCATCATCGTCACCGACAACACGACCGCCATCGATGGGATCAGCGGCGTCTACGCCTTCCGGCTCGAGACGGATGGCACGATCACGCAGCTCGGCGACATCGCCGACTCGGGCGGGACGCAGCCGGACCAGATCGCGGTCTGGCCGGGGGATTCGTGCCGGGCGGATCTGACGGGGGACGGAGAACTGGATTTCTTCGATTTCCTCGAGTTCCAGAACCTGTTTGCCGCAGGCGACCCGCGGGCGGACTTCACGGGCGACGGCGTGCTGGATTTCTTTGATTTCCTCGCGTTTCAGAACGAGTTCGCGGCGGGGTGCGCCTGAGCGCGGCTCAGGCGTCGGGGTTCGTGATGCGTGTGCGCGATGGCTGCGTCGATGATTTCGCAGCGCTGCTGGCGATGGATGAGGCGGCGCACGATCCGGACCGGGCCGAGGAGATTCGCGGGTGGGCGGGCGCGGGGGCCCTGATCGTCGCCGAGGAGGGCGAGGAGGGCGAGGGGGGCGGCCGGATTGTGGGATACGCGGTCCTCGAGCACTCCTTTTTCGGGCGCGGCTTTCTGCGCATGGTCGGCGTCGCCGCGGGCCGGCGCCGGCAGGGGATCGGCCGGGCTTTGGTCCGGGCGGCGGAGGAGCGGGCGCGGACGGCACGCGTCTTCGCCTCGACCAACGCCTCGAATGCCCCGATGCGCGCGCTCCTGACACAACTCGGCTACACCGAATGCGGCGAAGTGCGCGGGCTGGATGAAGGCGATCCCGAGATCTTCTACTTCACAGATGTCCGCTGAGTGGGCAGTCTCGGGCCACTCAATAGGTTTCGATGAACATCCGCCGCGTCGGCTTGATCCTGCGGCCGAGCATCTTGCGGTCCCAGGTCGCCGGGCTCGCCAGCGTCTCGGGGTCGATGGTCACGTACCGGGCGAGCCACTGGGCGGGGAGGAACTCGGCGAGCCGCCCGATGATCCCCAGTTCCATGCCGACCAGCCCGCAGATGTAGATCAGCGTCCGCTCCGAGCAGAGCAGCGGCAGCAGATCCTCCCGGCTGGCGAGCAGGCGATCCTGGACGTACATGCGACCCTCGCTGGGCTCGTGGATCGTCGCGGCCTTGCCCGGGCCGCGGGGCGCCTGCGGGATCTGCGGCTGGCGGCTGAGGGCGGTGAGGTAGGTGAAGCGCTCGTGCTCGGCGGCGAGGCGATCGAGCCAGCCGTGATAGATCAGGTCGGTCTCGTAGGGGGCGCCCATGATGAGCACGGCCCGGCTGCCCGGGGCGGCCTCCTGCTCGATGACTTCGGTGAGCATGCCGCGGAAGGGGGCGATCCCGGTGCCGGTGGCGATGAACAGGTAGTCGTGCTCCTCCGGCCGGGCCGGCAGGAGGAACCGCTTGCCGCTGGGCCCGGTGAGGCGGACCTCGTCCCCCTCGCGGAGGTCGCAGAGGTAGTTGCTGGTGAGGCCGAGGTAGAGACCCGGGGTCTCCCAGCGCTCGTCGATGAGGCGTTTGACGGTGGTGGAGAGCGTCTGCCCCTGCCCATCCTCGCCGCGGGTCGGGCTGGCGATGGAGTAGAGGCGGAGGGCGTGGGGGCGCCCCTTCTCGTCGGTCCCCGGGGCGAGCACGCCGAAGGACTGGCCGGCGCGGAAGTTCCCGGCGAGAGGGCTGCCCGAGACATCGAACTCGATGTGGCGGACGAAGCCGGCGGCCTT
>CAYMJK010000257.1:0-6880 GCA_964390535.1 uncultured Phycisphaeraceae bacterium
GAGCCTCCACCGGCTGGTAAACGGCCAGCACGAGGCTGGTACCGAGTCCGCCGCCGCGGCCTGACGGCGAGATCGCCGGCGCGGCGGGGGAATCTGCCCCGGCGGCCCGCCCCCGGCCGATACAACTCACCCATGGCCAAGGGCTCGAAAACCGCTCCCGATACCGGGCTCGCCGCCGCCGAGCTGTGGGTCCGCATCGGCTGGATCGCCCTCGCCGCCGGCTGGCTCTTCGTCGCCGCGAGCATGGCGGGCTTCCACCCGGCCGACCCGCCCACCCACGCCGCCTGGCCGGCCAACTCCCCCGTGCGGAACTGGTGCGGCCCGGTCGGGGCCGCGATCTCCTACCACGCCTTCCGCCTGCTCGGCCTCGGCGCCTGGGTGCTGGCGATCTCCACCGGTGTCATGCTGGGGATGAGCGCCTTCGGCCGGCGCGTCGGCCATCCGGGCGTTCGCCTCGTCGGCCTGCTCATGCTCGCCTGCGCCATCAGCGGCCTGCAGCACCTGATCGCCCCGCGGACCGGCGCATTCCCCGACCTCGCCGGCGGGCTGGTGGGCGCGGTGGGCGTGGGGGAACTCGAACTGCGATTCAGCGCGCTGGGGAGCTTTCTCTGGCTGACGTTGCTGGCGGCGGTGGGGGGGTTCATCGCCTTCGACCGCTGGATGGTGCTGGCGCCCGCGTGGGCCCTGGAGCGCATCGGCCCAGCGGGACAGTCGGCGGGCGCCTCGATGCGGGATGCCGCGCTGGCCGGCGGCAGCCTCGTTAGCGGGCTCGGCGCGATGATCCGCGACCGCGCGCCCACCTTCATCCGGATCAACGACCTCGATGATGATGAGGAACTCGCGCGGGCTGCGCCGAAGCCGGTGGTTCCCCGGCGCGACAGGAAGCCGGCGAAGGCCGCGGCCCCGGCCCCCGCGCGCCCTGCGCGCGCAGCGCCGGCGCCCCAGCCCGAGGCCGAGATTGAGGATGCGTGGGAAGAGGAGGAGGCTGTCGAGGCCGAGGTCGCCGCGGCGAGCGAGGGGGTGCTCGATGATGACGACGATCTCCCCGGCGCCCCGCAGGTGTTCGACGACGACCGCCTCCGCGACAAGATCTCCCGCCTTCCCGTCTCCTTCAGCCGCGACAACCGCACCGTCGCGACCGAGGACGACCTGCGCGATCTGCAGAACGTCGGCGCACTCGAGGGCTACCGCTTCCCCGGCCTCGAACTGCTCGACGATCCCGAGCAGAACTTCGGCGTGCTGCTGGAGGAGATGGTCCGCTCCCAGGCCGAGGCTCTGGAAGCCGCCTTGCGCGAGTATCGCATCGACGGCGAGGTCGTCGGCATCGAGTCCGGCCCCGTCATCACGCTCTACGATGTCCGCCTCGCGCCGGGCACCAAGGTCAGCCGACTGCAGGCGGTCTCCAGCGACATCGCTCGCGCTCTCAAGGCCGTGAACGTCCGCGTCGTCCCGAATCAGGAAGGCCGCGACACCGTCGGCATCGAGGTCCCCAACCCCACCAAGGAGAAGGTCCGCCTCAAGGAGCTCATGGGCCGGCCCGAGATGTTCCGCAGCATGAAGCTGCCCATGTTCCTCGGCAAGGACGCCTCCGGCGAGCCGCTCATCGCCGATCTCACGAAGATGCCGCACATGCTCATCGCCGGCACCACCGGCTCCGGCAAGAGCGTGTGCATGAACACCATCATCATGAGCTTCCTGTATACGCGCAAGCCCAACGAGCTGCGACTGGTGCTCGTCGATCCGAAGATGGTCGAGATGAGCCAGTTCAAGGATGTTCCCCACCTCATGTGCCCGGTCGTCACAGAGATGGCCAAGGCCGCAGCCATCCTCGAGTGGGCAACCCGCAAGATGGACGAGCGCTACGAGCTGCTCGCCGAGGCAGGCTGCCGCGACATCGCCAGCTACAACGAACTCACCTGGGAGGATCTCAAGGACCGCTTCGAGCCGCAGAGCGAGGAGGAGGCAGCCCGCATCCCTCGCAAGCTGCCGTACATGGTCTTCATCATCGACGAACTCGCCGACCTGATGATGACCGCCAAGGAGGTGGAGAACTCGATCATCCGCATCGCCCAGAAGGCGCGCGCCGTCGGCATCCACCTCATCCTCGCCACGCAGCGGCCCCAGGCGAACGTCGTCACCGGCCTCATCAAGAGCAACATGCCCTGCCGCATCAGCTTCAAGGTCGCCAGCGGCATGGATTCGCGCATCGTCCTCGACCAGAAGGGCGGCGAGCTGCTCCTCGGCCAGGGGGACATGCTCTACCTGAGCCCCCACAGCCACAAGCTCATCCGCTCGCAGGGCACCCTCGTCACCGACCCCGAGATCCGGCGCATCGCCCGCTTCATGCGCGATGTCGCCCGTCCCGCCTTCGAGCGCCAGCTCATGCAGATCCGCGCCGGCGCCCCCGAGGATGAGGAAGACGCCGTCATCGAGAGCGAGAACAACTCCTCCGCCAGCCTGCGCAACGCGCTGGAGGATCCGCTCTTCGACCGCGCGGTCGAGATCGTCCTCGAGACCAAGCGCGGCAGCGTCTCTCTCCTCCAGCGCCGCCTCGCGATCGGCTACACCCGATCCAGCCGGCTGATCGATCTGATGGGGTTCGCCGGGATCATCAGCGACCACAAGGGCTCCGTGGCTCGCGATGTCCTCGTCACCCCCGCCGAGTGGGCCCGCATGAAGGAACTCGCCCGCGAGGAGGCCGAGCCCGGCCAGCAGCAGTTGTTTGACGATGCCGCGGAGGTCGGGGGCGGGGACGGCGACGACGCCCCCTTCGACACCCACGACCCCCAACTCGCGGCAGAGGCAGACCTCGAGGACGATGAGGAAGTCGAGGAGGCCGAGGACGAGTACGAAGAGGAGGAGTACGAAGAGGACGAGGGCGAAGAAGCAGAGGCCGAGGAAGACGAAGCCGACGCGGAGGTTGAGGACGAATACGAGGACGAGGAGGAGGAAGGCGACGAGGATCCGGAGGCAGAGGACGAGTACGAAGACGCGGAAGACGAAACCGAAGACGAGTACGAGGAAGACGACGAAGACGCCGACGAGGAAGAAGCCGAGGACGAGGAATCAGGGGAGTACGAGTACGAGGACGAAGAGGAAGCCGAAGTCGCCGAATCCGCTGAGCCCCCTCATCCTCCTGGCGCCCCCTCCGGCGCAGCGGTCGAGCCCAAGGGCCCCTCCGGCGCCGCCGGCGCCCCGCGGGACCGCCCCGCCAGCGTCTGAATCCACCAACATCAGCCCATTTTCACCTCTCGACCGGCGCTCGCGGAAACGATGCCGCGATGGCGCCGATACAGTTCGTGCAGGCCGCGTACCGGGTCGTCGGCGATCCGGCCGGGCCGCAACCCAAGGGAAAAGGAACGCGACCGTGACGACACGCACGCTTCAGACGCTTCGGGCGACGCTCGCCTGCTGCTCCGGCGGCCTCATTTCGACCGCCGCGATGGCGGAACTCCCCCCCGCGCTCGATCTGGTCCCGGCCGATGCTCCGATCGTGGTCGCCATCGACAACTTTGACGCCCTGCTCGGCGAGGAGGGCGCCGTCGTCCGACTCATGCAGACGCTCGGTCCGATCCCCGCCGACTTTCAGGAGATCCAGCAACTCGCGACCCTGGATGGCTTCAACGCCGCGGGCTCTCTCGCCATGGTCGTGATCCCGCCGGAAGGGTTCGGCGACGCCCAGCAGGTGGTCGCCATCGCTCCCGTCGCGGATTACGGCGCCTTCGCCACCGGTCTCGGCGGCTCCGGCTCGGGCGTCGAGGAGGTGCAGTTTCAGGGCGAGCCGATGTTCATCAAGTCCCTTGGCGGCGGCTTCGCCGCCCTCGGCCCCGCTCGCGATCTCGTCAGCAATCTCGCGGGCGAGCCCGGCAATCTCGCCGGCCATACCGAGCGCCTCGGCGCTGTGGGCGAGGACATCGCCGACCGCAGCCAGCTCCTCGTGATCGCCAACATGGAGAAGGTCGGAGACCAGGTGAAGCAGCAGATCGAAGGCTCGATGATGATGGCCCAGATGGGCGCCCCTCCCGGCGCTGCCGACGGCCTCGTCGCCATGCGCGAAGGCATGAACCGCGTCGTCGCCGACGCCCGCACCGGCATCCTCGGCCTCGGAATCTCCGACGCGGGCGCCACCATCCGCTTCGGCGCCGTCTTCGGCCAGGACACCGAGACCGCCCGCCTCTTCCAGGGCAACGGCCGCAGCGCCGAGATCATGAAGCGCCTTCCGGACGAGCCCTACCTCTTCGCCGGCGCCATGGACATCAGCAGCCCGCAGATCAAGGCCGTCCTCCGGCGCATGAACGAACTGAGCGCCCAACTGGGCGGCGCAGGCGATGTCGGCGCCGTCTCCTCCATGATGGACAAGGCCAACGGCGCCGGATTCGTCTTCGGCGCCGCCCGCATGGACCAGATGATGAGCGCCGGCGCCTTCGTGAACTCCGTCGCCTATCTCGAGGCCGCCGATCCCCGCGGCCTCATGACCGATTTCCAGAAGGCTCAGGAGGCCCTGAACGGCCAGGAGACCGAGGGCATCCGCATTACCACCACCTACGAGCCCGATGCTCGCGAAATCGACGGCGTCACCGCCGACGCCTGGGGCATGCAGATGGCCCCGGTCGACCCCGCCGCCATGGGCATGGGCGGCCAGCAGCAGATGATGGCCATGATGTTCGGCCCCTCCGGCCTCGGCGGCTACATCGCTCCGGCCGAGGGCGGCGTCGCCCTCACCTACGCCCGCAACTCACAGATGCTCGGCCTCGCCCTCGGCGCTGCCGCCGCAGCGGATGGCCTGGGCGCCAGCCAGCCGGTCCAGAACGTCGCCACCAACCTGCCCGCCGAGCGGGCCCTCGAGTTGTACATTGATGCCGACGAAATCCTCAAGCTCGTCAGCGCTGCGATGGGCGCCATGGGCGGGGGCGCCATGCCCTTCGACCCCCAGTTGCAGCTCGATCCCATCGCCATCGGCGCCGGGGGCGCCAGCGGCGGCGCCCAGGCCGCCATCCACATCCCGGCGAAGACACTGCAGACCATCGTGCAGACCGTCACCGCCTTCGGCGGCGGCATGATGATGCAGCCCGAGCCCGCGACCGAGCCCGACTTCTGATCGCGCCCGCGCAATCCGGCAACACGCAAAGGGGCCGCCCTCGGCCCCTTTGTTCTGCGCTGGCGGCGCTCGTACCGTTCCCGGTGGACGACACGGCGCCAATCTGGCGGCTTCGCGACCGGCGCCTGACGCTCGACCGCCCTCACATCGTCGGCGTCATCAACATCACGCCCGACAGTTTTCATGCCGCCAGCCGCGCTGACTCCGCCTCGTGCGCCCTCGAGATCGCCCGGCAGATGATCGTCGATGGCGCCGACCTCCTCGACATCGGCGCCGAATCCACCCGCCCGGGCGCTGCGCGCATTGATGCCGCCGAGCAGATCGCCCGGCTGCTCCCCGCGCTGCGCGCCATCGCCGACGCTCGCCTCGACATCCCAGTTTGCGTGGACACCACCCGCGCCGAGGTCGCCCGCGCTGCCCTCGAGCACGGCGCCAGCGCCATCAACGATGTCTCCGGCGGCGCCGAGGATCCCGCGCTGCTCGATGTCGTCGCCAGCGCGGGCGCAGGCCTCGTGCTCATGCACCGCCTTCTCCCTCCCGAGCGCGACAGCTACTCCGACCGCTACGTGCGCCCCCCCGAGTACCACGATGTCGTCCGGAGTGTGCGCGACGCCCTTGCGGCCATGCTCGCCGGCGCCGAGGCCCGCGGCATCCGGCCCGAGGCCGTCGCCCTCGACCCCGGCCTCGGCTTCGGCAAGACCGTCGACCAGAATCTCGCCCTCCTCGGGCGGGCCGGAGAGTTCGCCGTCGCCGGCCGCCCCGTCCTCATCGGCGCCAGCCGCAAGAGCTTCGTCGGCCGCATTTCCCTCCAGCGCGACAGCGAGCCCGGCGAGCGGCTCCCCGGCTCCCTCGCCGCGGCAGCGCTGGCGGCGGCCGCCGGGGCCCTTCTCATCCGCACGCACGATGTTGCCCCCACCGCCGAGGCGGCCCGCCTCGCCTGGGCCCTGCGCCGGGAGGTTGGCGAGGTGGGGAACAGTCCCGGTTGAAAGCCGGTTGGCTGGTGGTAGCATTGCCCAGCCCGCGATCCCCTCCGGGGATCGATTCAACCGACAGGAGCGGCCATGGCCAGCCCGAACACCATCGAGTTCTCCGACGCCAATTTCGAGCAGGAGGTCCTCGGCTCGGCTCAGCCCGTGCTCGTCGATTTCTGGGCGGAATGGTGCCAGCCCTGCAAGATGCTCGCCCCGACCATCGACCAGGTCGCCGAGGAGTTCGCCGGCAAGGCCAAGGTGGGCAAGCTCGACACAGACTCCAACCGCGAGATCTCAGTCAAGTACGGCATCACCGCCATCCCCACGGTGATCGTCTTCAAGGGAGGCGAGGCGGTGAAGAAGTTTGTCGGCCTCACCAGCAAGAATGAACTGGCCGCGGCTCTCGCCGATGCCGCCGAGTGATCGTCCTCTCGGCGGGACGGCCCGCCCGGGCGAAGTGACGATGTCATCGACAAGCAATCATGGGACCGGATCCGGCGCCAGACCGCTCCGTTGCGGCGTGGTGGGCGTCGGTCCAAGACGATGAGCTGTTCCTGAGCCCGCTCGTGCTCGGCGAGATCCGCAGGGGCGTTGAGCTCTCCCGCCGCAGGGATGCGCAGAAGGCCGAGGCCCTGGAGCGTTGGCTTGGCGAGGTGACGGCGGCATTCGCCGACCGCATTCTGCCAATCGACGCGACCGTGGCGGAGGAGTGGGGCCGGATGAGTGCAATCCGTTCGGTTCCCGTCATCGATGCCCTGCTCGCCGCGACCGCGAAGGCAAACGGGCTGACGCTCGTTACCCGAAACGAGAA
>CAYMJK010000258.1:0-3958 GCA_964390535.1 uncultured Phycisphaeraceae bacterium
TGTGCCGCGCGATGTTCGTCGAGACCAACCCGATCCCGGTGAAGGCGGCGATGCAACTGCTCGGGCGCGACACCGGCGCCGTGCGTCTGCCGATGACCGAGGCGCGGCCGGAGACGGTGGACCGCTTGCGCGCGGCGCTGAGTGAACTCGGCATCCGGTGACCAGGGCGGCGCGATCGCCCGCGCATTGCATTGGCCATTGCCGACGCTGGGGCTGATCGCGCGGCGCCGGCGCTGTTGCCCTATCAACATCCGAACAAATGCGGTTGGAGGTCAGTTCCCGATCGCCGCACTCTTCTCCCCCTCCGACCCTCTTGACAGTTCAGCAATCGCTCAACTATACTCCGGCCATGAGCCGCCCTACCGCAGACGCCTCCGTCTTTGCCGCCGTCGCCGATCCCACGCGCCGGGCGGTGCTCGAGTTGCTCTGCGATGGCGAGAAGCCGGTCAAGGCCCTGCTGGAGGTCATCGACGCGACCAAGAGCGCCCTCAGCCAGCACCTGGCCATCCTCCGCAGCGCCGGGCTGGTGCGGGTGCGCCGCGAGGGGCGGCTGCGGCTGTACTCGATCCGCCCCGAGCCACTGGAGGAGATCGTCGACTGGGTGAGCTTCTTCAGCCGTTTCTGGGATGAGAAGCTGGAGGACCTCGGCAGGTACCTGGATCGTCCGCGCGACCGGAGCGCGGGCGGAGATGTTGACGAGCCCGTCCACGGGCGCAACGAGGATGTGTGACGTGACGAAATCGCTCAAGAAGGAAGCCTTGTACGCCCACCCGCCCGAGGCGGTCTGGACCGCGCTGACCGATCCGCACGCGCTGGCGGAGTGGCTGATGCCGAACACGTTCAAGGCGGAGGTGGGGCACACTTTCGCCTTCCAGGTCGACGGGGGGATCTGCGGCCATCGCAGCAATGGCGTCGTCAAAGTCGTCGAGCCGCCGCGCAGGCTCGTCTACACAATGCAGGATGTTGCGAAGCCGGGCAAGCCGCAGCGCGGGCACACGACCGTCACCTGGCTGCTGGCGCCGGAGGGCGATGGCACGCGCCTCACGCTCGTTCACGAGGGGCTGGAGAACCTGCCGGTCATGCACAGGCTGATGCTGCGCATGGGGTGGGGGCACATGGTCAAGCGCCTCATTCCCCGCGTGCTGGGCAACGTGCGCGACGATGGCTTCGAGCCGGGGGCGATCCCGCTGGCGAAGCGGTGTTACAAGTGCAGGACCGTGCCGGCAGAATTCGTGCGGTGAATGCCCGCCGACTCATGCCGCCTGACCCCTGACTCCTGACCCCCGACTCCTGACTCCCCCCGCGCCACATGAATTGCCCAAAAGCATCGCCTCGCCCAAAAATCGGCGGTTCGCCCGCGCGTGAGCCGGGGCGGGGAACAACGCTTCCGCTCTTGTGGTATCTACTCGTGGCCGCGGGCCGACCCCGGCCTGCCGCAGGAGCGCCCCGATGCTCGCCCGTCCCGTCCGGTTCGTCCGCATCTATCCGTGGTATCTGCTGGTGGCGGTGGCGGACATCCTGGTCACGTGGGTGGTGCTGACGCACGGCGGGCGGGAGTTGAACACGATCGCGGCGTGGGCGTGGAGCGCCAGCGGGGTTGCCGGGCTGACGGCGCTCAAGTTCGCGACGGTGGTGGTCGTGGTGCTGATCTGTGAGGGCCTGGCCGAGCTCTCCGAGCCGGCGGGCCGGCGGCTGGCCCAGTGGGCGGTGATCCTGAGCGCCACGCCGATCGCATTCGTGGTGGCCCAGGTGATCGCGTTGCAGATGGCGCCGGCCTGAGCGGACCTGCCGAGACGGCGACCCCGACTCCAGCCAGAGGATCGACGAGGTCGTCCGCGGCGGGGAAACGTGAGCGGGGGCGCCCCCCGCCCCGTGGCTCTCGCCCGCCCTGCGCTAGGATTCAGTACCTCGCGGCACATCGCCCGCCGCCGCGGGACCCCGTACAGGATGCTCAACCGCATTTCGACCCCGGCGGGCGCCGGGGCCGGACGATTCATAAGACGATCTTTATATGGCCCGCCAGCTCCGAAATGTCGCCATCATCGCGCACGTCGACCACGGGAAGACCACCCTCGTCGACCAGTTGCTGCGCCAGAGCGGCATGTTCCGCGCTGGCGAGCTGGAGAAGCTCGCCGGCGGCCAGCACGACCTGATCATGGATTCCAACCCGCTGGAGCGGGAGCGCGGCATCACCATCCTGTCCAAGAACTGCGCTGTCATGTGGGTGCCCCCGCCGCCCCGGGGGGCCGAGGCAGGAGAGATGCCCGGAAAGGCTTCTCAGGGATCGGGCGCCAATGGCAGTTCGGCCCCCCGGGACGGGGGGGGGACCCAGCCGACCCGCATCAACATCATCGACACTCCCGGCCACGCCGACTTCGGCGGCGAGGTCGAGCGGGTCCTGCGCATGGCCGACGGCTGCCTGCTGATCGTGGACGCCTTCGAGGGCCCCATGCCGCAGACAAAGTTCGTCCTCGCCAAGGCGCTGGAGGAGGGGCTCCGCCCGGTGGTGGTGGTGAACAAGTGCGACCGGCCAGACCAGCGGGCCCACGAGGTGATCGGCGAGGTCTTCGACCTGCTGGTCGATCTCGGCGCCGAGGATGACGCCCTCGACTTCCCGATCGTCTACTGCTCCGCCCGCCAGGGGTGGGCCACCACCGACATGAGCAGGCCGGGGACCGACCTGCGCGACATCTTCGAGGCGATCGTCAACCACATCCCGGCGCCGGAGGACAATGCTGCGGCCCCCCTGCAGGCCCTGGTGACCACGCTCGACTACAGCGATTATGTCGGGCGCATCGCCATCGGCCGCGTCTTCGCCGGCCGGCTGCGCCAGGGGCAGACGATCGCCCTGCTGAAGCGCGACGGCTCGCGGACATCGGCCCGCGTCGCCAAGCTGCTCGGATTCGACGGGCTCAAGCGGGTCGAGCGTGACGAGATCGAGGCCGGCGACCTCTTCGCCGCCGTCGGCGTCGAGGGCGTGGACATCGGCGACACGCTCGCCGATCCGGAGGACGCCCGCGCCCTGCCGCCGGTCACCGTGGACGAGCCGACGCTCTCGCTGGTCGTGCGCATCAACGACTCCCCCTTCGGCGGGCAGGAGGGCGACTACGTCACCAGCCGCCAGGTGCGCGACCGGCTGATGCGCGAACTCGAGAGCAACGTCGCCCTCCGCGTCGAGCCCGGCCGCTCCAGCGAGGAGTTTCTGGTCAGCGGCCGCGGCGTGCTGCACCTCGGCATCCTGCTGGAAAACATGCGCCGCGAGGGGTACGAGGTCAGCGTCGGCAAGCCCGAGGTGATCATCAAAGAGATCAACGGCCGCGCCTGCGAGCCGATCGAAACGCTCGTCATCGACTGCCCCAACGATTCGGTCGGCCGCGTGATGGAACTCGTCGGCCAGCGCAAGGGGGAGATGCGCAAGATGGAGCCGCGCGGCGCCAGCGTCACGCATCTGACCTTCGAGATCACCGCCCGCGCCCTCATCGGGCTGCGCAGCCGCGTGCTCACGGCCACCCAGGGCGAGGCGATCATGTCGCACCGCTTCCTGCGGTTTCAGCCCGTCAGCGGCGAGCGGCCGCGCCGGTCGCAGGGTGTCCTGCTCGCCACCGACAGCGGGCAGGTGACGGCGTACGCCGTCGAGCTGACGCATGACCGTGGCTTCCTCTTCGTGGCGCCAGGCGACAAGGTCTACGCCGGCCAGATCGTCGGCGAGCACAACCGCGAGAACGACCTGCCGGTGAACATCGTCCGGGCCAAGGCGCTGACGAACATCCGCCAGGCGAACAAGGAGGCGACGGTCACCCTCAAGACCCCGCGCCGCCTCGGCCTCGAGGATGCCCTCGAATACATCGAGGATGACGAACTGCTGGAACTGACGCCCAAGTCGATCCGCATGCGCAAGAAGCTGCTGGACGAGGGCGCCCGCCGCCGCGCCAGCCGCGGGCAGAAGGCCGGCGTCTGA